>JBJERF010000098.1:129268-134634 GCA_051882115.1 Ruminococcus sp.
GTTGTCGTTGTCGTGGTAGGCTCCGGTGTTGTAGTGGTAGTTTCTACAGTCGTTGTATCCGCACCAGCCACATGAAGAACAACATGGGACAAATTGGTATCACCATACCACTTATGCAGTGTCATGGAAGAATACATCTTATCCAGTTCAACTGTCAGCGTTGTATCTACAAGGTCACTCTGCGTGTAATTCTTCTGAAGCTCCCAGTTGCCGAAAGCTGCACAGCCATTCATACCGTAAGGCGGTACAGAATCAAATACAAAGGAAACTGCGGAAATATCCAAATCAGCATAAGCACTCAGATCATAAGAAACGCCGATTTCAACATCCTTCAGAATGATATCTTCATCAGAAACTGCAATAGAAGTTTTGGTTTCAGTAGTTGTTGTGGTTGTGGGGGCAGGCGTTGTTGTCGTGGTTGTAGTTGCCTTAGAAGCCTCCGTTGTGGTTGTGGTGGTTGCAGTTGTGGTAGAAGTAGTTGTAGTTGTTGTTACCGGTGTTGTCACAATCGGATTTTCGCCCACATAGCTGCTGATGGTATTTGCCCAAAGCAGACCCATCTCTGCATAGCCCGATTCATTGGGATGACATCCATCATACAAACCAGCTTTTACATCTACTACGCTGTTGATATCTGCAAATTCTACAGCATATCCTTCGCTCTGCTTCTTTGCTACCAGTTCCTTTACGCCTGCATTATAGGCATCCACACATGCATCTACCTCTGCCTTCAGAGCAGCGGAATTGCTCGTATCAACGCCCCGGATATAACCATATGAGCCAAGCCAATCAGCACGGACTTCAGCATCAATATCCGGAATAGATGCCATAAAGAGCACATCTGTGCTGTCCATATTGGAAAGAATTTCATCTGCAAGGTCTTCCAGACGTTCCAGAGCTGTTGTAGTACCCGTAATATCGCTGCTTCCGCTGACTACATCCAGACGTGCATCCAGAAGATCATTTGTACCGATCTGAAGCAGAACCATATCCGGATCATAAGTTTCCATCATATTGCCATTGCCAAACAGCGTCTCATAAATGCCGGTTCTGCCGGAATAGCTTTTAATGGAATAACCGCTGTATCCGCAGTGTGCCGGATCATATGTAATGGTTGTACCATTCCAGTTGTAAGTAGCTGTATCACTCCAGCTGTTGTTGGGACCAACCATATCATAGCTGATGCCATTCTGCTGCAAATAATAACAAAGATACTTACGATAACCATTGTCGCCATTGATATAACCATGTGTGATGGAGTCGCCTACGCACATGATCTTCACATCGGCACTGCTTGCTGCGGATGCCTGCATAGCAGGATAACTTGCACTCACTGCAGTAAGACCCATAACAGCTGTTGCAATGGTTGCCATCATTTTTGTCTTTTTCATACAATCATTCCTTTCTGTCATATAGAGCCATTTTGGCTTTCCAGTGTTTTCACCATATGCCGAATTGAATCATCCTTCTATATTTAGTATATCGCCTTTTGCCCAAAAAGTCAATGGATTGTAGGAATATTTTGCATGGAATTACCAACAATTTTCTGTAAACGATTTTCGCATATTCAAGCAGCAGAAAATGAAAAAGCCTCGTATATGCATTAGAAAAAAAATGGATTTTATTTTATAAAATCAGCCGTATTTTCTTCATGAAAAAGGAAATACGGCTGATCATTTCAATCGATTTCAGAACGAATCTGAAAGACATTCTATGGATTACGCTGCTTTGAAAACAGCTCTTACAAAATTATACATATGGGGACGGATTGTTTTACCGCCGTGATCACCATCGGTTACAGAATGCCATACATGTGTGACACCATTTTTATTCATAACGTCATGATAGCCTGCCGGTGTTGACCAGACAATCTGGTCGTTTGTGCCGGCACTCAGCATCAGCAAATAAGGTGAAGTATCGGCAAACTTTAAATTCTCCTCCGGTATCAAATCTGTGGTAAGACCCGGTGCCGGACACATTGCACCCACATATCCGAACAGATCCGGTCGGCTGAAGCCGATATTGAGGGATTCTCTTCCGCCCATTGAAAATCCTGTTATAGCTGTGTTGTCTCGTCCTGTCTTTATGGAGTAATTCTGCTCCATGTAAGGCATGATTTCCTTTGTAAGAAGATTTATGAAGTTATCATAAGCTGCATTATTCTTGGCATCAAGTCCATCGCATTTATCCTGTGTATCACTTGCATAAATATCAGGGAATACTACGATCATTTCTTCTGCTTCGCCTGCTGCAATCGCATTGCCAATAATTTGACGAAGTCTCAGTGATGCATCGCCTGCGTCAAGCAGGGCATCCTCATTGCCCCAATAGCCATGAAGTACATAGAGTACAGGATATTTTTTATTCGTACTGTAGTCTGCCGGAAGAAGAACGTTGAAATTCTTTTCTCTTTTGCAAACCTCTGAGTAAATGGTCTTTTTCTCATAGGTTCCATAAGCAGTTCCTGCATTTTCGTCAGTTGCTCCGCTGGGTTCGCTTTCCAGGATCTGAGCACTGACCTGTGCCATATAAACCTCCGGTGTCATAGCTGTACCTTTCTCAATAAGCATTCTCTTGATAACTGCAAGGTCAAATATATTTACACGATTATCCTCGGTCACATCTGCCTGTGCAAGCTGATCGGCTGTAAGCATTTCAACGCCTACAAGATATTTTTGAATAAGCAGTGCGTCAAGAACCGTTACGCTGCCGTCCAGATTTACATCGCCCATAATATAAGTAGGATTCGGCGGTTCTACTGCATTTTTCATTGCCATCACAACATAGTTTGCAGAAAGTCCCAGTCCGCCGTTTGTGCCCAGCGTTACAACCTCTCCTGCTGTAACAGACTTCTGATAGATTTTGAATATTACATCATTGGAAGAGGACATTGTATAGCCTGAATCACTCCAGCTGCCAAGCCATGCAGGAGCTATTGCAACGACTCGTGTATCTACTGCCGCATAGACTGTCATATCCTCTGCTGCTTCAAAGGTTGCTTCATCTGATGGAAACAGCTTGGAATCGCAGGCAGATTTAATATACTCCGCACCTGCAAAGCCTGAGGGAAGGGCTGCACAGGTAATATCACGGTCACCGTAAAGCAGAGAACCTGTGCCGAAATTATAGTCAATAGACCAGTCGGCAGCATTCTCGGTATCCTTGACCTTGAGGTTTTTGATAAGTGTACCGTTTATCGGATCCGGCTCAACTGGTGTAACAGGAGCTGCATCACCAAAATCACCCTCTACTGTGAAATTGTCAATATAAAGTGATGCCGGAAGTGTGCCGTTTGACTTGAATTCGATCTTGTTATCGCCCTGATCAAGGGTTATTGTTTCTGTTACGGTTTGCCAGTTGCTGTAATTTGAAGTGTTTTTCAGTGAAAGCGTCTTGACCTTTGAACCGTTGACATAAAGGTCTACATTGCTTGTGTCAGATGTTGTGGAGTAACGGAGCGTCAGCTGGAACTGTCCTGCCTTCTGGGTTCTTACAGTATCCTTGACAGCGGCATTTGCATTGCTTCCGTATTTAAGGAATCCCTGTCCCTGAATGCCTGTTACGCCGCTGCCGCAGGCATTTGCAACATTGCCCTCAATGTTCTTTGTGTTAAACAGCTCGCCCTCATACTGACGTACACCTGTATAAAAGCTTGGATAAGCAGGAGCTGTAAGAGCTTTTTTAGCCGGTGCATTCAGACGGTTGGTTTCACTGCCTGAACATTTAACAGAAATATCAACAGGACCGTTATGCTTGACCGTTATAGTATATGTTCCGTTTGAATAAGAAGCGGTAACCTGACTTGCGGTCTGGTTCACACCTCTGTCCATATAAGTCATAGTCGGTTCAGAGGAACAGCCTGAAATTTTAAATGTATCCGTTCTGAGCGTAGTGCTGTTCTTATTATCATAGTTATTTGAATAAATGTCGATATGGTCGCTGTACTCGTTTATAAGCGCACTGCCATATGCATTAAAATTCACATCTATGTTCTTGCAGGTGTTGTATTGAAAAGATAAAACTGCACCACAATTGCTGCCATCCTTATTGCTGTTATATGCTACCCATGAATTCTGATTCCGTCCTGCATAACAGTTGCCGTAATAATCCGATGCATAGAGATTATTGAATTCATTCTGCTTTGCTTCTATTGTAGACCATCTCGATGCAATTTCCGATTGTTTTACCTGTACAGGAATGGATTTTGCAAGGTCATCTTTGAGCGCATAAACAGTCGGGATCGTTTGATACCGTCCTGTGCTTTTGTAAAGATTATGATTATCCTTCAGATTGCCGTCTCCGCTCATGCGGTACAGTCCCTCAAACAGAGTAGGATATGTACTATACGGCTCATCCCATGTTTTCCCTGCACCATCTGCTACATCCTGAATGATAACTACTTTTGTATTGGATACAGCTTCCTCACGGGTGGGAATTCTGACCGTTCCGTCAGCAATTTTACGCATGAAATCCATTGCCACATTCTGGAACTGGTCATACATCGCCCAATCTCTTACGTGATAGCCTTCAGAATCGGTATAACCATTCGTTTCTTTGAAATCATCTACTGTAACAAGCTCAGGCCCGTCAATAACCGTTGCACCGTTCTTTACCATTCTTTCCAGGTAGATCGGAAGTCCTGTTGCCTGATTGAACTGGTCTTTTGTGGAAACACCTGTACCGCTCCATGTTGAGTCAGTCCAGCCTGTTTCATCATAACGAATACCGAAGTTTCCGCAGTAGCCAGAAATATAGTAGCCGTAAACAAGGCTCTCAACATCAGATATATAGCTTGCCTGTGTATATTTTTCTTCCAGAATGAGATTTTCAGAATAATTGCGGCATGCTTCTTCCCATTCAGGCACCTGTTTGAGCATTGCTAGAGGATTTATCTTCGGGCTCCACTGGTTTCCGCACCAGCTTATGTCAAGGTATCCGCCGTACTTATTGCAAAGCTTCAGAAGATTTGCAAAATGCTGATATCTTTGCTGACAGGTAATCGGAAAATCCTCCTGTTCAAATCCCCAGAACTGTTCGCAGTAATTAAAGCCAATGAAATTCGGATAATCTCTGAAGAATTCCGCATAAATTGTATTCTCATAATCACTGTCTGCATGGGCAACGAACTTGCTCTTGTTCGGGAAGTCTACAATATTGCCAGATGAATCATAATCAGGCAGATGACACTGTCCGCCGCTGGCAGGCTGTACCATGCACCATATTCCTTCATCTGCGCAGGTTCTCAGCCATGATTTTGCAAGCTCATATCCATCCTGAACCATACCCCATTGCTTGTTCTCCTGACTCCAGTATATGGACATGGAAATATTGAATACAACATAGGGTCTGATATCCTCAGGAATAAG
>JBJERF010000099.1:0-3154 GCA_051882115.1 Ruminococcus sp.
TGGGCACAGAAACGGCTGAGTAAACCGTTTGATGAAAAAATTCCTGTAAAATCAGCTGTACATGCTTTCGGGCATGTACAGCTTTTTGTTTGCAGGTTCTCTTGACAGCACAGAGGAAAATCAGTATAATAAAAAGGTATCTGAATCAAACCGGCAGTGCCGGAACGATAAAATAAGGATGGTGTCCTGTTTATGAAATTGGGTATGGTAGGTCTCCCCAATGTGGGAAAAAGTACATTGTTCAATGCGCTGACAAATGCAGGTGCAGAATCTGCAAATTATCCCTTTTGTACAATTGAAAAAAATATCGGCATTGTGTCCGTTCCGGATGCACGTCTGGACAAGCTGGCAGAAATGTATCATCCGGATAAATTCACACCCGCAACGCTGGAGTTTGTAGATATTGCCGGTCTGGTAAAAGGTGCCTCCAAGGGAGAGGGTCTGGGCAACAAGTTTTTGGCGGATATCCGTGAGGTAGATGCCATTGTTCATGTTGTCCGCTGCTTTGAAGATATCAATATCATCCATGTGGACGGCAGCATCAATCCGGCACGGGATATTGAAACCATCAATCTGGAGCTGATTTTCTCGGATATTGAGGTGGTTTCACGCCGCATTGACCGCACAAAGAAGGCACTCAAGGGCGATAAAAAGCTTCAGGGACAGGTGGATTTTCTGGAGCGTCTGAAAGCCCATCTGGAGGACGGAAAATCTGCACGGAGCTTTGATTTTACGGAGGAAGAGCGAGCATGGCTCAAGGAGACGCCGCTGCTTTCCGCAAAGCCGGTCATTTATGCAGCCAATCTGTGCGAAGCGGATTTTGTGGGCGGTATTGATGCAAATCCCCATTATCAGACCGTTTGTGCCATTGCAAAAGAAGAAAAATCTGCGGTTCTGCCTATCTGTGCAAAGATTGAAGCGGAAATTTCCGATATGGATGCAGAAGATAAGGCCATGTTTCTGGAGGAACTGGGACTGGAGGAATCCGGTCTGAATCGTATTATCCGGGAAGGCTATAGTCTGCTGGGGCTGATTTCCTATCTGACTGCCGGTGTGCAGGAGGTGCGTGCATGGACCATCCGCCGTGGTACCAAGGCTCCGCAGGCTGCGGGAAAGATTCATACAGATTTTGAAAAGGGCTTTATCCGTGCGGAGGTTGTTTCCTTCGATGACCTGATGGCATGCGGAACCATGGCAGCAGCCAAGGAAAAAGGTGTTGTTCGTCTGGAGGGCAAGGACTACGTCATGCAGGATGGAGATATCGTGCTGTTCCGGTTTAATGTGTAATATTTTTAAAATGAAAAGGGGTTGCTGCAAATTTGCAGCAACCCTTTTTGTTTTTCGTCGAAAATGTTCCGCCGGAACATTTTCAAGGGATTGATATTTCATCATTGGAACAAGGGGGCTTCTCGCCCCCTTACCCCCCCGACCGCTTTTTTTGAGAAAAAAGCGGCGCAAAAAAACTTTTATAATTAATAATAACGAAGGTCGGAAAGCTCCGAAAGCATGGCATAATAGGGGGACATAATGCCATGGGGCATGCTGGAGACCGGCGTTTGCAAGGACATTCCGGCGGAAATATCGGAAATGGGCATGCGCAGACAGAATGTTGTACGTTCCCCCCATACTGATTTCATAAAAGAGGCATTGTATGCATCCAGAAATTGCTGTATAATCATCAGTTCCTTTTCAAAGGCAGGTGCTGCATGCAGCGGAGCAAAATGGCTCAGCAGATGTTCCGTGTTTTCATGTTCCCCCACCAGATTGGAGGTGAATGTGATGGAAACTTCATCGCCGATTTGCCGTGCATCCATTCGTACCAACTGACAATCCGAGTTGCTTTTGCAGAGAATCTGCAAAATGCAAAGCAGACAGAATTCAAAGCTGCTCTGTGAAGCAACAATCGTCAGATCCGGCTGTGCATGTACCAGCACACAGATGCCGCTTTTTTCCCCCAGAATGCTGTTGCACTTTTTCTGAAATTGTTCCAGTACAGCCGCACAGTCCAGAAGTTCCGGCTCCCGTATATCCGATTCATAGGCGTGCATGATTTCAAGCAGCATGTAGTATTCCCGATTCATGCGGGAACAGTTGCCTGCAATGATATTCAGACATTCATACAATGCATGCCGGGTCAGCTCCTGGCATTCGGATTCCTCAATCAGATCATTCAGCTGTTCTACAGAGCTGGTAATTCCGCAGGTTTCCTGACGATATTTGGCAAGCTGGTTTTCCAGACGATTGCGGATGTTTTTCTGCGCCAGAATTTTGTGCAGCACAGGTGCTGTTCCGCAGGACACAATGAAGTATTTGTCATCGGCGTTTACAAGATGGTATTCATACAATACCTCCTGTGTGTAGAACGTATAATCGCCGCTCTGAGGAAATGTATCCTTCGGGAAATGAAGCAGCTTTGGCAGATCACAGCTGAGTGAAAAGGGCGCCGGTTTCTCGTTGTGCCAGATCAGAGCAAGAGAATGGTCAAAAATCAAAACGCAGTCGGAGTCGTTTTGATAAGTCTTTTTGAAAAAATTCAGTAGATCATGAGACATGATACGCTCCTCCTTTATATAGACATATTCTATGCAATTATTATACTATGTATTTGAGGGGAATGAAAGATAAAAACAGATTTTCTTGTGGAAAAGAAAAAATTTGTATATTTTGTACGAAGACGCAATCTCGTTTTTGATGAAAATGGAGAAAAACATAGAACTTAGGGGCTGTCCCAGTGGTTTTTTTATGAAAGTGCTTGAATTTTTTCCGGAATTGGTGTACAATAGAAATATAAAAATTTAGGAGGTAATTCCAATGTCAGTTAAAGTTGCTATTAATGGTTTCGGCCGTATCGGTCGTCTTGCATTCCGTCAGATGTTTGGTGCAGAGGGTTATGAGGTTGTTGCAATCAACGACCTGACAAAGCCTTCCATGCTGGCACACCTGCTGAAGTATGATACAGCACAGGGCGGTTACTGCGGTAAGATCGGTGAAGGTCTGCATACAGTAGAGGCTGATGATGAAGCTGGTACAATCACAGTTGACGGCAAGACCCTGAAGATTTATGCAAAGGCAAATGCTGCTGAACTGCCGTGGGGCGAAATCGGTGTAGACGTAGTTCTGGAGTGCACAGGTTTCTATGTATCCAAGGCAAAGT
>JBJERF010000100.1:0-3134 GCA_051882115.1 Ruminococcus sp.
TCTGCGCTGGAACAGACAACAGATGCAGAGATTCTGAATGTCGGTATGAAAAATCCGGAAGAAGAGCCTGCGCTGACCTATATTCAGACCAGCTATATGGCTGCAGTTCTTCTGAACACCGGAGCATGCGACTTTGTGGTAAGCGGATGCGGTACCGGACAGGGATTTCTGAATGCTGTACTGCAGTTTCCGGGAGTAAGCTGCGGACTGGTGGCGGACCCGCTGGATGCGTGGCTGTTTTCCCAGATCAACGGCGGAAACTGCGTATCTCTGCCGCTGAATAAAGGCTACGGCTGGGCAGCAGATATCAATCTGAAGTATGTATTTGAGAAATTATTTGCAGATCCTGCAGGTCAGGGATATCCGCTTCACCGTGCGGAAAGTCAGGGCGCAAGCAGAAAAATTCTCAGCAATCTTTCACAGATGGCGCATCTGAGTCTTGCAGAGATTCTGGAAAAAACAGATCCGGAGATTCTGAAGCCGGTGACGGAAAACAGGGTATTTATGGATGCGGTTATGAATACCGGATCAGAACATGATGCCGTAAAGAATATTCTGCGGAAATTGTCCAGATAAAGGAAAGAATGGTGTAATTATGAACAGTTTTATTAATAAGTTCGATCTTACAGGCAGGAAGGCAATTGTTACAGGCGGAGCAAAAGGGCTCTGCAACGGTATGGCGCAGGCACTGCATGATGCAGGAGCGGAAGTCGTTCTGCTGGATATTATGGATATGGCAGTGGAATCAGCTGAAAAGATGGGCAGCACAGGAGCACCTGTTCATGCGGTGATCGGTGATCTGTCCAGACCGGAAACGCTGGAAGCGGTATACAACGAATGTCTGGAAAAACTGGGCGGTCGTGTGGATATTCTCCTGAACGGCGCAGGAATTCAGTATCGCTGTCCCGCGGTAGATTTCCCCGCCGACAAATGGCAGAAAATCCTGGATGTTAATTTGAGCGGCGTCTTTTACATGTCCCAGCTGGCAGGACGCACCATGCTGGAACAGGGATATGGCAGGATTATCAATGTTGCTTCCATGACGGTATATTTTGCCAGTGTGCTGATTCCTGCATACAGTGCAAGCAAAGCCGGAGTGGCACAGCTGACAAAAGCATTTTCCAATGAATGGGCTTCCAGAGGCGTTACGGTAAATGCCATTGCCCCCGGTTATATGGCTACGGAGCTGACAGCCAATATGAAGGAGGTCAATCCGAAGCAGTATGCGGAAATTACAGGAAGAATTCCCATGGGACGCTGGGGCAATATGGAAGACCTTCAGGGAGCAGTCGTATTCCTTGCATCGGAAGCGGCAGCCTATGTATCCGGCGCTGTAATTCCGGTGGACGGAGGTTTCATGGGCAAATAGCTCATTAACATGGGCAGCGCCCGTTATACGGACAGACAGTTCCTATTATGGGCGGATGCCCTTTACTTATGGAGGAGAACTAAGAAATATAAAGGAGGATGAAGATGGAGCAGAAATTATGTGCAGAAAATGTTCTGGAGATGGACCGGCCGGTTTCTGAGAAAACATTATCGGGAATAGGCGATTTCATGGGACTTTACGGAGGAGAACATATTGCCGCCACCGAATTCGTTTTCGGTGCGACCATGGTCACATGGGGATGCTCGGCAAAAATGATATTGCTGGGACTTTTTATCGGCAATATTCTGGCAACTCTTTCGTTCACATTTTTATGTGCCATGATGGCTACAAAGACACATCTGACGCTGTACAGCTATCTGAAAAAAATACTGGGCTCCCATGTTCAGAAATTTTATACGCTCGTGTGGGGCGTATGCAGTACCGCGCTGGCTGCTTCCGGAATCTGTGTTTCCGCTTCCGCGCTGAAAGAGATCGCGGGAATCGGTGTTCAGCAGGAATGGTATCCCACCAGCATCGGCTTCGTGGTGATCGTGGTTCTGCTGGGACTGGTTGTAACTCTGGTTGCAGCCAACGGATTTGAAGCATGTGCAAAATTCGGTGCAACCTGTGTGCCGTGGATGATTCTGGTATTTTTTATCGGAGCGATGGCATCTCTGCCGCAGCTTGCCCAGGCAACAGGTGTGAGCATTAATTCTCTTTCCGATATCTGGAATATCATTGACAGCAATGTGGGTCTGAACAGCGGTATGGCTGACAGCAGCTTCGGTATTTTCCATGTCATCTGTTTTGCATGGACCTGCAATCTGGCATGGCATGTGGGCCTGAATGATATGGGAATGTTCCGTTTCGCGAAGAACTATAAATACGGATATATTTCGGCGGTCGGCATGTTCATCGGTCACTTTTTCGCATGGACCATGGCGGCCATCATGGGAACAACTGCTGCTGCAGTTCTGAAAGTGACCATGGCAGAGCTGGATCCCGGCGTAACAACCAATACGGTTCTGGGAGCTACCGGAATCTGTGCCGTTGTAGTAGCGGGCTGGACAACCGCCAACCCTACCATTTACCGGTGCGCATTGTCAGTCAACAGCCTGCTTTCCAAAATGAGTCAGAAACAGGCTACCTATCTGGTAGGTGCGCTGATGACTGTGCTGGCATGTTTCCCGGCCATGCAGAATATTCCGTCCATTGCACTGATCCTGGGCTGGGTAACAGTTGGCGTGGGAGCCATGTGTATCGTGGAAGAATATGTATTCCCCAGAATCAGCTATACGAAATACTGGTCCATGTACAAGGAACAGAAAATCAACTGGGCTGCTCTGATTACCTGGGCTGTCAGCATTGTTTTTGTACTGACCATGCTGAAAACAGGACTTCTGGACCGCTACTTTATTTTCATGCCGGAATATCTTCTGTCAGCTGTTCTTTATACGGTTCTGGCCGGAGTATTCGGTGCGAAGGAAGATTATACGGAACGTGAGGCACAGGAAGCGAAACTGCAGCAGGATCTGAAAGATCTGGTTGACAGAATCGCGGAGGAAGAACTGGAAAAAGCAGCACAGCTTCCGGAAAAGAGCAGTACGGTACCGAAGGTTCTCAGAACAGTATCGTTTGTGGTACTTGCCGCATTTCTGACGGTTGCTGTTATGACATTTGTGGGCAGCATGGAGTTTGGCATGTTTAAAAATGTTTCTTTTGTTCTGACAATTCTGTATTTTATCATGAACGGTACTGCCACATT
>JBJERF010000101.1:0-3117 GCA_051882115.1 Ruminococcus sp.
CAGACAGACAGACAGACAGACAGACAGACAGACAGACAGACAGACGCAGAATTACGCCGTACTTCAGAATCATCATCAGACGCAAGGTGTAACGGAGTTATGGGCGTACCAATCACATTCATGTTCAGGCACAGCCCAGAACAATTTGAAATTATCGGACTTGCAGCCGGAAATATCAGAGGGCTTGCAGGAATCCCATCACGGACAGGAAAAGACGGGCCATACATCGACGGAAAGTTGCGCTACGGACGAATCTTCATTAAGCGGAAGATGTAGTGGAATTATGGGTGTTCCCATTACATTTCTTGCCCGGCACTGCCCGGAACAATTTGAAATTGTTGGTCTTGTCAATGGAAAAGATAATCTGGTAGACATTAGCACAACAAGAGATTATAAAGATTTTAGGGAAATGCGGCAAACGGGTGAAGAAACGGGTGCAAGTGGAACAAAAATATATGGCAATCCAGTTTTGGCTGGTAGGCCGGATAAAGGAAACTTTTTTATCCATGAGAATGAATGCGTATATTCCACCTATGCAAGAATTTTCATTAAGCGGAGGTAAACATGGATACTACGTTGCGAACAGATATAACTATTGAGCAAATATGTAAGGGATTTGTTTATAACGAATTAGAGGGCAAGGGTCTTTTCGGACTTTCCGGAAAACTGACAATTCAGCCGGAATATCAGAGAAACTATCTGTATGCAAAACAGAAAATGGAAGAGGCTGTTATTCAGTCTGTGCTGAAAGGCTATCCGTTAGGGCTGATTTATTTCAATAAAGTCGGCGTAGACAAATATGAGGTTCTGGACGGACAGCAGCGAATTACCAGTTTAGGGCGATTCTTGACGGGTAAATTTCCGCTGATTGACGCAAACGGAATGCCGCACTATTTTGCAGCTATGCCAGACGACCAGAAGCAGAAAATCAACGAGACAAAGCTGACAATCTATATCTGTGAGGGAACGGAAACAGAAATCAAAGAATGGTTTAAGACCATCAATATTGTAGGCATACCGTTAAACAAGCAGGAAATCGCTAACGCTGTATATTCAGGAACTTTTGTCACAAAAGCGAAAGAAGAATTTAGCAATAGCCAAAACGCCAATATTCAGAAATGGAGTGCCTATATCAAGGGCGATGTGTTGCGGCAAGATTATTTGCGCGTTGCGCTTGAATGGGTATGTAAAAGCACATCGGACGAAGATATTGAAAACTACATGAGCAAACACCGATATGATACGGATATAAACGAACTGAAGGCATATTTCACAAGCGTAATCGACTGGATTAGCGGCGTTTTTTCCGATGTTGAAAGCGAAATGCGCGGGCTTGAATGGGGCAGGCTGTTTGAAACCTACCATAATAACCCCTATGACCCTGTTGCCGTTTCTGCTAAGGTGCATGAACTGTATGCAGATGGTGCAGTCAAGAAAAGAGCGGGTATTTTTGAATACATATTAGGTGGCTGTACCGACCCCCGCTTGCTTGAAATCCGTATTTTTGAAGAAAGCACAAAGAAAGCGGTCTATGCACAGCAAAGCACCGCTGCAAAAGCAAGTGGAAAATCAAACTGCCCTCTATGCGCATTAGGCACTGACAATAATTCAAGGCGAATTTGGAAATTCATTGAAATGGACGCTGACCATGTGACTGCATGGAGCAAAGGCGGCTCAACCGATATTTCCAACTGCCAAATGCTTTGCAAAACACATAACCGTGCCAAAGGCAACAAATGATTATAAGCGTCTGTCGCACCATGCGGCAGGCGCTTTCTTTGTCGCTTGCTCTGTCTGCTGTTGCTTATCTTCTATTATCTTCCCGTGTCTTATAGCAGATTTAAGCGACAAATAAGCGACAAGACACAATATACAGTTTCAGGAATCCCAGAAAAACCACAATATATTGAACAATATGCAAAGAATAGCCCTGTATTTGGTGTCAAAATCAAATACAGGGCTGTTTTGATATACTCCTTCTCAAAGAAGATGCCAATTCCCATCCCCTTAAGCATTCGGGTATAGTTGAGGGTATCCAGCGTATTGCGCGCAAACCGGGAGATGGATTTTGTCAGAATCAAATCCACCTTTCCCTGGCGGCACAGCCGTATCAATCGGTTAAAATCATCCCGCTTTTTTGTGGAAGTACCCGTAATTCCCTCATCCGCAAAGATTCCGGCCATTGTCCATTCGGGGTTCGTCATGATTTTGTCCGTGTAGTAGCTGCACTGGGCTTCATAGCTGGATTGCTGTTCTTCTTCCTCTGTAGATACACGGCAATAAGCTGCCACCCGGAGCTGACGGACACATGTATGCTGCAGTTCTTTCGGTAATGCTGGGATTACGGTAATGTTTCTGGGAAGAGAATTCAAATTGCTTCACCTCTATTCTACGATTTGATTGTTCTTCAGACGGATACGCACTTTTCCATTTCCGTCTATCATAACAGACGCAATTGCCTGCTTTATCAGTTGTGCGGTTGATTCCCCGCATGAACCGCTGTTCCGGAATAGCCGCCAAAGGCGCTGGGTTTCATATTCCTCCGGACCTATGGCCTCGTATCGGGCCGCTGCCAGTGCGAAGGATATTTTCTTTGCTTGGCATTCATCCACTGGCATTGCCCGCAGCAGTTCATCCCGCTTATCCTCCAGTTCCGCTATAGTTGAAGAGGTGAAGCTGTTTCTGCTGGGAATCTGGATTATGGAAGGATCCCGGATCAGTCTATCCAACAGTCTGATAACTTCCGACTCAATTTCTGGAGTCACTTCTCCGGTACTAAGTCGCCGCAGCAGCTTTTGGACTTCCGTACACTGGTTGGGCATGCTTTTCCTGCTCCTTTTCTCCGTCACAGCATAAAATTGCGCCTGCGGAATGATTTGTCCCCATATACCGGGTATCCGCCAGAATTCTGGCGATCATATTTTTGTTCCATGTCTTGTCCTGATCGTAGGGGACTTCTTTTTCCCGCATAGTTTCCGCCAGTTCCTGGAACGATGCACCCCGCTGATAAGCTGAAAATATGCAGCATACTTCATGGGATTCTACCGGATTTTCCACTACTTTGCCAAATTCCATTTTATAGCCAAATGGTTGTTTCCTATTGGAACCCATCACCTG
>JBJERF010000102.1:0-3116 GCA_051882115.1 Ruminococcus sp.
TTGGAAAGGAGAAAAAGTAATATGGGAAAGAATACAATTGTAAAAGATACTTTAACTCTTCTGGCAATCACTCTGATCTGCGGACTTCTGCTGGGTCTGGTATACTCAAAGACTGAAGGCCCCATTGCCCAGGCTGCTGAAAAAGCAAAACAGGAAGCGTATGCAAAAGTTTATCCGGGTGGTGAATTTACATCCGATGACGCTCTTAATACAGCCCTTGAAGCATTTACTGCTGATGATAAGGATGCGGTTATTTCAGAAGTTATGTCTGCAAATGGCGGAGAAGGTTATGTATTCTCCTGTCAGGCTTCCGGTTACGGCGGACCTGTCAAGCTGGCGGTAGGCGTAAAAGCTGATAAAACAATTACAGGTCTTTCTGTTTTGTCCATGAGCGAGACACCTGGTCTGGGTGCAAAATGTACCAATGAAGATTTCCAGGCACAGTTTGCAGGAATTCAGGCTGATCAGATCGTTATCAATCAGGACTATGACCAGATCAGCGGTGCAACCATTACATCCAGCGCAATTATGAGAGCTGTCAATGCAACACTGAAATTTGTTGCGGAAAATGCCAATTAAGGAGGGGTATCGATGAATAAGTTTGTATCACGTATTTACAACGGTATCATCAAGGAAAACCCGACCTTTGTACTGATGCTGGGTATGTGTCCCACACTGGCAACGACTACATCTGCGATCAATGGTCTCAGTATGGGTCTGTCAACTACCGTTGTACTGATTCTGTCCAACATGGTTATTTCAGCCATGAGAAAGATTATTCCCGATAAAGTCAGAATTCCTGCTTTTATCGTTATTGTAGCATCCTTCGTAACCATGGTACAGCTGCTGATCAAGGGCTTCCTGCCTTCACTGGACAGTGCTCTGGGTCTTTACATTCCTCTGATCGTTGTTAACTGTATCATCCTGGGCCGTGCAGAATCCTGCGCATCCAAATGCGGTGTTCTGGAATCAGCCGGTGACGGTATCGGTATGGGCCTTGGTTTCACTGTTGCCCTGACCTGTATCGGTCTGGTAAGAGAAATTCTTGGTGCAGGCTCTGCCTTCGGTTTCCAGTTTGTTCCGGAAACCTTCCATATCTCCATCTTCGTACTGGCTCCCGGTGCTTTCTTTGTACTGGGCTGCCTGCAGGCTGTTCTGAATAAGACAAAGATATCCAAACCTGCTGCAGGCTGCGGTTCTTCCATGGCATGCGGCGGCAACTGTGCAGAATGTGCAGGTGCTGTAAGAGCTGCCAACCACGGCAAGCTGGATGAGATCAAAGCGGAAGCAGAGGCAAAGGCTGCTGCAGAAAAGGCTGCCAAAGCAAAAGCCGCTGCAGAAGCAAAAGCTGCCAAAGCAGCTGCGGAAGCAAAGAAAAGTGAATAAGGAGGAGTGATAGAGAATGTTTGTTCAACTGTTATTGGTAATAATCAGTACCGCCCTGGTAAATAACGTTGTCTTAAGTCAGTTCCTCGGCTTATGTCCTTTCCTGGGTGTATCAAAGAAGACCGATATGGCAGCCGGCATGGGCGCAGCCGTAATCTTCGTTATCGTTATCGCATCTGCTGTAACAAACCTGATCCAGAATCTGCTGCTGGTTCCTCAGGGAATCGACTATCTGCAGACTATCGTATTTATTCTGGTTATTGCGGGTCTGGTACAGTTTGTAGAAATGTTTTTAAAGAAAGCAATGCCTGCTTTGTATGAATCACTGGGTGTATATCTTCCTCTGATCACCACAAACTGTGCAGTGCTTGGTGTAGCTATCAACAATACAGCAGATTATCCTGTGGGAGCAGATTATACGGTTCTGACTTCTCTGCTTTTCAGCGTTGTTTCCGGTCTTGGTATCGCTGTTGGTTTCACCATCGCAATCGTCCTTCTGGCAAGCATCCGTGAGAAGATTGAATATAATGATTTCCCTGAACCTTTCAAAGGCTCTCCCATTGTGCTGATTACAGCCGGTCTCATGGCTATCGCCATGTTTGGTTTCAGCGGTCTGGTATAATAAAGGAGGATTAGAATGAACGGTGTATTATTAGCCGGTATCGTTGTCGGCGTTGTTGGTATTATCGTCGCAGTTCTCCTGGGAGTTGCTGCTGAGGCATTCAAAGTGGAAGTTGACGAGAGAGTAATTGCTGTCCGCGGGGAACTGCCGGGCAATAACTGCGGTGGCTGCGGATATGCAGGCTGTGACGGCCTGGCAGCAGCAATCGTTGCAGGCAATGCAAGAGTGGATCAGTGTCCTGTAGGCGGCGCTGCAGTAGGTCAGAAGATTGCTGACATTCTGGGTGTGGAAGCATCCATGAGTGAACGCAAGGTTGCTTATGTAAAATGTGCCGGTACCTGTGACAAAGCATCAAATAAATATAATTATTATGGTGTGGATGACTGTCTGAAAGCGGTTATCGTACCTGGCGGCGGAGCAAAAGTCTGCTCCTACGGCTGTCTTGGTCTCGGAAGCTGTGTCGGTGTCTGCGAATTTAACGGTATCACCATTGTGGACGGCGTTGCAAAAATCAATTCAGAAGAATGTAAAGGCTGCGGCAATTGTGCCAACATCTGTCCCAAGCATCTGATTGATATGATTCCTTACAGCGCTCTGCAGAAATCAATTATTGTCTGCTCATCACATGACAAAGGCAAAGCTGTTAAGGATTCCTGCGATGTGGGCTGTATCGGATGCGGTGCCTGCAAGAAGCAGTGCGAAGCCGGAGCTATTGACATTGTAAACAATCTGGCTGTCATTGATTATGAAAAATGTACAGGCTGCGGCAAATGCGCAGATAAATGTCCCAGAAATATTATTCTCAAGAAATAATCGGACAGTTTTCTGTACGGTATCCGGTGCGGACACAGGGTTTGTAACCATAAAATAAAAAAACGGGGCATACCATATCGGATTGAAATCTGAGCGGTATGCCCTTTTATTTTATGCAAAAGGAAAATGCATAATGTGATGGATAGAGAAAAAGCCGATACTGCAGAATCTGAGTGAGGGGAATTCTGCAGCACCGGCTTTTTCGTGCGATACCGGTTTTAAAAAGGGCCGAACAACCGATATCTGAAAAAGAGGAGTAAGGTTTGCCATCATCCAATAAGAGGATAAGCTCGCC
>JBJERF010000103.1:0-5218 GCA_051882115.1 Ruminococcus sp.
AATCAGCGACAGAGCAAGAGCGGAGCGCAGCGACAAATCTTGCGGACGTTGCGAGACTTGTTTCACTCAGGACAACCGCATTTTTCTTTTGGTTCGTTGTAAACGTTCCACCGGAACGTTTACAAGGGAAACTTGTTTCACCGCTGAAACAAGGGGAAAGCGGTCTTGTTCGCTTTCCCCTCGAAATGCTGTCGCATTTCTCACCCCTTTTCTCCGCGCGCCAAAAGAATGGCGCAGGGTATTTCGCCATCTGCGGACGGCGACAAGGGGCTGCTCGCCCCTTGACCCTCGGCAGCATTTTTTGAAAAAATTGCTGCACCAAAAAAACTTTTCTTTTTGTGCGTATAAATAAAGGCTGTTACAAATCTGTAACAGCCTTTGATCGTGCGCTTAACATAAATAGGGTGGGGATATGCTGATTAGAGATTGAACATGATGTTGTTCATGATGCTTTCCAGCATTTCCTGACGGCCGCTTGTGAGGGAGTCTGTAACCTCGCCCTTTTCCAGTGCGTACTTTTCCAGATCCTGCATGGTTACCTTGCCGTCAATGATATCCTTGCCGATGCCCTCATTCCAGCTTGCATAACGCTGAGCCACAAAGCTGTCAATTCTGCCATCGGAAATCATCTTATCTGCAATGCGCAGACCCAGTGCAAATGCATCCATACCTGCAATGTAGCTGTGGAAAATATCCTCCATGGTGAAGGAACCACGGCGAGCCTTTGCATCAAAGTTCAGACCGCCGTTTGTAAAGCCGCCTGCCTTCAGCACTTCATACATGCACAGAGCAGCTTCATAAACATTGGTGGGGAACTGGTCTGTATCCCATCCCAGCAGTGTATCGCCCTGATTTGCGTCAATGGAACCAAACATGCCGTTTGTACGAGCCACACGCAGCTCATGCTGGAAGGTATGCTGTGCCAGTGTTGCATGATTTGCTTCAATGTTCAGCTTGAAATCCTTTTCCAGACCATACTTGTTCAGGAATCCGATTACAGTGGCAGAATCAAAGTCATACTGATGCTTGGTGGGTTCCTTGGGCTTCGGCTCTACATAGAAGTCACCAGTAAAGCCGATGCTTCTTGCATAGTCAACCGCCAGATGCATCAGGCGTGCCATATTGTCCAGTTCCAGACCCATATCTGTATTCAGCAGTGTTTCATAGCCTTCACGGCCGCCCCAGAATACATAGCCCTGACCGCCCAGCTTTACCGTTGCATCAATGGCACTCTTAATCTGTGCAGCAGCATATGCAAAAACATCTGCGCTGGGGGATGTGCCTGCGCCATGCATGTATCTCGGATGATCGAAGCACTTTGCGGTACCCCACAGCAGCTTCTTTCCGGTTTTGTCCTGCAATTCCTTGCACAGATCCACGATTTCAGCAAGCTTTGCATTGGTCTCAGCCAGATTGCCGTATTCCGGAGACAGATCTCTGTCATGGAAGCAGTAGTAGTCAATGCTCAGCTTGTCCATGATTTCAAATGCTGCATAAACCTTTGCCTTTGCCCGTTCGGTGGGATCTGACTGACCCCATGTCTTATCTGTGGTGCCGCAGCCGAACATATCCGTACCGTCACCGCCCATGGTGTGCCACCAGGACAGCGCAAATTTCAGCTGTTCCCGCATGGTCTTGCCGCCGATGATTTCTTCCGGATTATAGTACTTGAACGCAAGCGGGTTGGTAGAGGATTTGCCCTCATAGGGGATTTTCGGGATGTCTTTGAAAAATTCCTTCATGATAACCTCCAAGATTCATTTGATTCAAATTAATTAGTAAGTTTATTTCTTCCAGCATCAGTTTATCCGATGCTCAGAATACAGAAGATACACGTTCGGAAGAAGAAAAATAGTCTTCCAGAATGGAGACATAGGAACGGAAGCAGGGTGCTCCGTTCAGATATAAAACATCATTTTCCTCCGGAACGCCGAGAGAAGAAAGTGTGTTATCTGACAAATCACGCAGATAAACACTGGCTGTTTCAGCATAGCCCAGATCTTTTTTCACCTCTGTGGGCAGATCGATGGTTACACTGTCAGAGATGGCATTCAGTTCCTCGGTAATTTCCTGACGGCTCATAGTTTTCCACTCAAGAGAAATCTCTGTCTGAATGGGGCGTTCTATATAAACCGTTCGCTCATAGCCTTCTGCACGGAAGGAAATGACCGTAAAGTTGATATCCATGTTATTGGGTGAAATTTCCACCTTTGTGCTGCCGCCGGAGCTGTCCTCCGTATTGATTAAGGCATAGCGGTAGTTTCCGGAAGGAGAGATGCGGGAATCCAGAACGGTGGATACACTGTTCGTAGAAAACAGCGAAACTGCAAGGAAGAATCCCAATGAACCCAGTACATAAAGCAGCAGATAGATGGTTCCCAGAATGGTTTTGGGTGTTTCATTGACGCCCACAAAAAAGAACATGAGCAGACAAGTCACCGAAAGGGGAACCAGCAGAGCCCATTCGCCGAAATTCAGCAGAATGGCAGGCAAAAGGCACGGAAGCAGCAGCATGCAGCTCACCTTGGTAAGGGGATGGGTTCGTGAATAGAGCATGGCAGAAATCACCAGAATTCCGATGAGGGAAAGTGCAATCACCAGCAAGAGTGCATTTGGAATGCTGACGGTATACAGTGCAGACAGTACGCTGATTCCGATAATAATCAGCAGATAAATCAGGCTGACGCTGGCCAGAAGAAACTGTGTCAGTTTTGAATGCGTTTGATCCATGATAAAGCTTATCTTCGTCTTTGATACGAAGCTCCTTTCCATAATATACACCGTTATTATTATACCATTTTTTTTACTGGATGGCAAGTCCAATTTATAAAAAACGCCAAATAATTTTACAGAGTCTGCTTCTGTGGGGATGGTTCATAAAACAGACGGCATACAGGCGGTATTTTTACAGGATTGTCGAATGCTGCGCTTTCCCAACATTCATAGATTATCCCCAATTTATATTTGGAAATATGGTATAATATTTTGCAATGAGGAGGAGATATTTTATGCTGTATATTTCTATTTGTGACGATAATCCGGTTTACATAAAAGAACTGCAGCAGCTGCTGAGAGAGTATGCGGAAAAGCTGGAGCGTTTATTTGAGATTGAATTGTATACAGACACCCGTGAACTGCTGACACATCTGGTGCAGAATCATGAACCTGTGGATATTCTGATTCTGGATATTTCTATGCCGTATGTGAACGGATTTGAAGCAGCCATGCAGATTCGTGATGAGCATGAAGATTTGCCGATTCTTTTCTTATCCAGCTATGATGAATATGTCTATCGTACACTGGAATGCCATCCATTCCGATTTGTGAGGAAAAGTCGAATGGAGGAGGAACTGTTTCCGGCGATTCAGGCAGCATGCGAGCGATGCGACGAGATTCGGGATCGTTCTGTGGTGATGCGTTCCATGGATTCCGATGTTGTGATTTCCTTTTCCGATTTGTGTTATTTTGAAACGCAGGGAAGGAGTCTGCTGCTGCATATGAAAAATGGAAAGGTCATTCCTGTCCGAAAGACCTTTCGGGAAATGATGGATTTGACGGAGGGCTATGACTTTGTTCAGATTAACAGCGGAACCGCCGTAAAAATCCGATGCATTGATTCAATTGACAGCAAGAGTCTGGTTGTGAAAAGCGGAGAGGTGCTTCCTGTCAGCCGTTCACGGTATCAGGTTGTCCGGAAATATCTGATGCATTATTGGAATCGGGTGGATTGAAATGACTGTAATGAACTGGATTGTGGATTTTATTTCCACTATAATTGAAGTAGGCTCTATGATGTTTTTCTGCGGCTTTTTTGTCGATCGGGATAAGCTGCGGAAGAAGCTACGGCTGATTGTGGTATGTTCTGTGGCAATAGCATGTATTGTTTTGATTGAGCATCAATTTGTGATGTTTTCAAAGCTTTCTGTTCTTAATTGGATTGCGATTGCAATTATTTTCATGCTTATATTTCGAAAACGAATCATTTTATCCATGGTTTTAGCAGGCTGTATTATTACTCTGAGTTGTGCAATTGATTTTATTATGTGTTATCTTGTTGCCTTTATTTTTGACGTTTCTACGACTTCTGTTTTGGATGAGAATAGTATCCACCGGATTCTTGTCATTATTTTTTCAAAAGCTCTGACTTTGTCACTTATATTTTTGTTGTATCTCATATTAAATAAAACATTAAATATACCGGTTCGGTATCTGCTCTTATTGGGTTTAGCCGTAATCCTTGTATTTTTTGCAGTCAATATTTCAATTTTTGAAACGATTGATTTAGAAAGTAATGAATTCAATATATTTCCGATTCTATTTTATCTGGTTTCTATTTCATTTTTAATTGCTATTTTTTATTTTATTATAAAAATTGTGCATTATTATGAAGAACGGAAAAAGTATGCAGTTATAAATAACAGAAATGAGATGCTGGAAAGTTCCTTGCAGGAAACCAAGCGGACATTTGAGCAGTGGCGGCGCAGTATTCATGATTACAAAAATACGATTCATGCTTTGTACATGCTTGCCAATGCGGGGAATATGGAAGAACTGAAAGCCTATCTGGAAAAGGAAAATGAGACACTGAAACAGCAGGTATTTTATACACATACCGGCAATTCCTTTGTGGATGCTATTGTATACGCCAAAAGCAACTTTGCCAAAGAAAAGGGTATTCCGTTTCGTGTAATTGGCATGCTTCCGGAGTCGTGTTCAGTTTCAGGTATACATCTTGCAACCATACTGGGCAACTTAATCGATAATGCGCTGGAAGCCAGTGCAGGAGAAAAAAATCCCTTTGTTGAGCTGAAATTCAAAACTCATGGCAGCATGCTGATGCTCTATGTTTCCAATGCCCTTACTCCAGAGCTGAAACTGGAGGGTACGGCGAAAGCCAGAAAAGAATATCACGGAATCGGTTTAAGCAGCGTAAAAGCACTCATCCGGAAGTATCATGGTACACTGGATATTGAGCAGAAAAATGGTGTGGTAACTGCTTCTGTTTTGTTGGAATGCTTGGGAAAATCATATAAAAAAGGAAAGGAACTGTTAAAATGACTGTGATGAACTGGATTGTAGATTTTATTTCTACAATTATTGAGGTACTCTCTCTGATGTTTTTCTGCGGATTTTTTGTCGATCGGGATAAGCTGCGGAAGAAGTTACGGCTGATTGTGGTATGTTCTGTGGCAATAGCATGTATTGTTTTGATTGAGCA
>JBJERF010000103.1:5318-14183 GCA_051882115.1 Ruminococcus sp.
TGTTGCCTTTATTTTTGACGTTTCTACGACTTCTGTTTTGGATGAGAATAGTATCTACCGGATTCTTGTCATTATTTTTTCAAAAGCTCTGACTTTGTCGCTTGTACTTTTGTTGTATCTGATGTTGGATAAAACGTTGAACATACCGGTTCAGTATCTGCTCTTGCTGGGTTCAGCAATATTCCTTGTGTTTTTTGCAGTCAATATTTCAATTTTTGAAACCGTTGATTTGGAAAGCAATGAATTCAATATAT
Organism: Ruminococcus sp.; assembly: GCA_051882115.1. GTDB lineage: Bacteria > Bacillota > Clostridia > Oscillospirales > Ruminococcaceae > Ruminococcus_C. The sequence continues at coordinate 5,573 of JBJERF010000103.1, forward strand.
TTCCGATTCTGTTTTATTTCATCTCAATTTTATTTTTAATTGCTATTTTTTATTTTATTATAAAAATTGTGCATTATTATGAAGAGCGAAAAAAGTATGCAGTTATAAACAGCAGAAATGAGATGCTGGAAAATTCCTTACAGGAAACCAAGCGGACATTTGAGCAGTGGCGGCGCAGCATTCATGATTACAAAAATACGATTCATGCTCTGTATACCCTTGCCAATGCGGGCAATATGGAAGAACTGAAAGCCTATCTGGAAAAGGAAAATGAGACACTGAAACAGCAGGTATTTTATACACATACCGGCAATTCCTTTGTGGATGCTATTGTATACGCCAAAAGCAACCTTGCTAAAGAAAAGGGTATTCCATTTCGTGTAATTGGTATGCTGCCGGAGTCGTGTTCGGTTTCAGGCATACATCTTGCAACCATACTGGGCAACTTAATCGATAATGCACTGGAAGCCAGTGCAGGAGAAGCAAATCCCTTTGTTGAACTGAAATTCAAGGTTTGTGGCAGCATGCTGATGCTCTATGTTTCCAATGCCTTCACACCGGAGCTGAAATTGGAGGGTACGGCAAAAGCCAGAAAAGAATATCATGGAATTGGGATAAGCAGTGTAAAGGCACTCATCCGTCAATACCATGGTGCATTGGAGATTGAGCAGATAAATGGGGTAGTGACCGCTTCGGTTCTCTTTTCATGTCCGGATACGGAGAAAAATCTCAACGAATTATAAAATATTTTGTAAACTTTAATGGTCGAAAATTGTCGTATTTTGTAAATATACTATGAAAGTAACGGAATGCGAAAGAGTTTTCCCACAATAGTAAAAATATGATATAATAAAATCACGGGATCGGGGAACTGAAAAAGACGGTGGAAAGAGGGCGTTTATGAGAAAGATGTTTCAGAAGGCACTGGCGCAGACGGCAAAGAAGATTGCGGTTTCTTCTGCACAGACTACATCCTGCGTATTGATTTATCAGCCGAAGACGCCTGCTGCTCTGAAAAAGAAGAGCAGCAAGTAAGCAGATGCTGATATGATTCATCGTATTTCTGAAAGCATCGCAGGCTTGCTTTTGCGCAATGAGATTGTTTGCCGTGAAGAGAAAGAGATTTATGTATATGGATTAGAGGTCGGTATCGGAAATGCATTGCTGCTGGTGGCACTGCTGGTGGTCAGTCTGCTTTTCGGGTATATACAGCATTATTTGGTTTTTTTGATGGTATTTTTACCATTGCGTGTTTTTGCTGGCGGCATACATGCAAAAACACAGCTCCGCTGTTTTATCGTCTCTGTGAGTACATATCTTCTGTCGCTTCTGGCAGCTGAATTTGCATCAGCATTTTTCAGATCTCCGCTGATGACAGCAATTGCAGGGGTTATGCTGCTGATAACAGCAGCCATCGCTCCGGTAGAGCACAAAAACAATCCGCTTCTTCCGGAGGAGCGAAACCGAAACAGAAAAATCGTACAGATTCTATTGCCCATTGATCTCATAATTTACATACTGTTCTTTTTATGGTTTCCGAAAATGGCATCCAGTATGGTTATTCTGATTTTGGTGCATTTTATTCTCATGATGTTCGGAAAGATGACATCATATCTCTCAAAGGATGTGTCTGGATGATCGGATGGACATCCAAACGAAAGAGCGTGGACAGTGAATGTTCACGCTCTTTTTCATGCCGGTGAAAAAATGCTTGACAGGCTGAAAATGTATGGTATAATGGATATATATGCTGATAAGCACACAAAATATTGGAGGGTAATCAGATGAATTTGTGGAAAAAGTTAATGACATGCACGCTGGCTGCTGCTATGGCATGTTCTGTGGCAGGCTGCGGCGGTGAGGAGTCTCCGGACAGCAGCACTTCCGGTGCAGATGCGCCTGCGGTGCAGAATGACGGTACATTCACCATTGGCGTCAATGAGGTTGCAGAGGCAATGGGTGCAGGCTGGAATCTGGGCAACCAGCTGGAAGCCGCAAGCGGCGGTACCCCCAGCGAAACGGCATGGGGCAATCCGGTTATTACACAGGAGCTGATTTCTGCGGTTGCAGATGCAGGCTTTACAACCATCCGTGTACCGGTATCCTACCTGAGCAAGATTGATGATGCCAACGGCTATGCAGTGGATACAGCATGGCTGGATCGTGTGGAAGAAGTGGTTCAGTATTGCTATACGGAAAATCTGTATGTCATCATCAATATGCATGGCGATGGCTACAATACCATTGACGGCGGATGGATGCTCGTAAACGGAGAGGATCAGGAGACAATCTGTGAGAAATATGAAGCAGTCTGGAAGCAGATTGCAGAACGTTTCAAGGATTATGATGAGCATTTGATTTTTGAGTCCATGAATGAGGAGTTCGATGGTACATACAACGATCCGAATCCGGACTATTATGCAAATCTGAACAAGTACAATCAGATCTTTGTGGATACGGTTCGTGCAAGCGGCGGAAACAATACACACCGTTATCTGCTGGTACCGGGCTGGAATACCAATATTCAGTATACAGTTGGTGACTATGGCTTCGTCATGCCTACAGATGAACAATGCACAGCCGGTGAAAATCGTCTGATGCTGTCTGTTCATTACTACGATCCGTGGGATTACTGCGGTGAGGAGAACATGAAAACCTATGTATGGGGCAGCAAGGGCGATGCGCTGATTGCATCCGGTATCTCTGCCACATCACAGGCAAAATGGGGCTTGGAAGATTATCTGGACGAGCGGTTCCAGTCCTTGTATGATGCCTATGTCAGCAAGAACATTCCCGTAATTATCGGTGAGTATGGCTGTATTGACAAATCCACTGCCAATGCAGACCGCAGCGGTGATATTCAGTCATGCCGTGCATACTTCAATGGTTATGTTGCAGGTAAGGCAGCTTCTCTGGGTATGATTCCGGTATATTGGGACAATGGCGTAAATTCTCTCTATGGCTTCGGCGTATTTGACCGTTCTACCTATGAACAGACACAGCCGGAGATCATTTCCACGATTATTGAAGCTGTGAAAAATAAGGATCCTCAGGCTGGTGCAGATGTGACCATTGAATCCAAGCTGGAAAAATCTTCTGAGGTTCATGCATACATCGGCATTCAGACAGAGGTTTATACATTCCGCAACGCTTACAATGATGCGTCTTATGGTGCATCGACTGAATATTTCAATACACTGATTAAATGGAGCGAAGAAAACGAAATCATTGACACCGGAGCAACCTTTACGGATGCAGCTATTACAGGAGACGGTACTTACAGCGTATCTGTATCCGGCTATGATTTCTCTCAGGACAGCTCAAAGCTGAATATGCTGTTTATCAGCACGGACTTTACCTATTTCAGCAATATGCATGTAACAGATGTGGTTCTGAAATGTGATGATACGGAAATTCCCATTGCAAAGCCGATTGTTATGGCAGATGCACAGGGCAATCTGTATGTAGAACTTGTGAATATTTATAATACAGATCTTGCTCCTTTGGATTATACAATGCCTACAGACAGCTTTACCATTACCTTTACCATCAGCGGCATGAACAATGTATTGCAGTAAACGATGCTGCTTCTCTGCATTGATTCTTTTGGTACATTTGTTCTGAAAATTGCTTTGCGGAAGTTATTTCTATAAAATACAGTACATTTGCATGGGCGGGCGGGCATAGCTCGCCCTGCAAATTTATAACTGGTTTTATAAAAAAACGATTTTTGTGAAATTTCTTTCAAAGGGCTTGACAAACCTGTTTTTTTGTGATAAAATAATTCTTGTTCTGATGATACGTGTATTGTCAGATATATACCTTTATGTCTGGGTGTGGCGCAGTTGGTAGCGCGCTACCTTGGGGTGGTAGAGGCCGCCCGTTCAAGTCGGGTCACTCAGACCATGGAAAAACCACGCAATTTCGGGAAAAATCTCGTGTGCGTGGTTTTTTTATTTTCTCCAAAGGTTCTGAAAAATGTGTGCGAAACCATGTAATAAAGTGCAATAACAAGTGATGCCTGTAAAGCAGGATTAGAAATTTCAAATTTACCAATTGAGTAAAGGAACCAAAGTGTATCGTATAAATTATAATTGAGACAGGGGCTGAAATATTTGAGTATTACTGATTCGAGAATAGATAAAGGAAGAGCTTTTGATTGGGGGCGTATATCTGATGATTATGCAAAATACAGAGATATTTATCCGGATGAATTCTATAGAAAAATTATCAATAGGAATCTCTGCGTAGATGGTCAGAAGGTATTGGATTTAGGAACCGGTACAGGTGTGCTGCCAAGAAATATGTATGAATTTGGGGCTGAGTGGACAGGGACTGATATTTCTGAAAATCAGATAGAGAAAGCGAAAACGCTATCTAAAGGAATGAACATAAGCTATTTTGTACTTCCGGCTGAACAATTGAATTTTGCAGCGCATACATTTGATGTAATCACTGCATGCCAGTGCTTCTGGTATTTTAACCACGAAAAAATAATGCCTGCACTTTACCGTATGTTAAAGCCTGACGGACGTATACTGATTCTATATATGGCATGGCTTCCTTTTGATGATACGATTGCAGGAGAAAGTGAAAAACTTGTATTAAAATACAATCCGGATTGGAGTGGAGCAAAAGAAACAAGACATCCGATTGATATTCCTGACTGTTATCATGAAATGTTCGAACGGGTGTATCATGAGGAGTATGATATAAACGTTCCTTTCACCCGTGACAGCTGGAATGGCAGAATGAAAGCTTGCCGTGGAATAGGTGCTTCGTTGACTGAAAGTCAGATAAAGGAATGGGAGAAAGAGCATAGGGCGTTATTGAACCGGATTGCTCCTGAAAGATTCCATATTCTGCATTATGCGGCCATTGCGGAATTGAGAAAAAAGAACGGTTTGTTCTGATGAAATCTGCTGCTTTCGCTCTGTGAGGGCGGCGAATACAGCGGCTGTATGATTGGTGTTGCAACGGATGGGGCGGTTCCGGACGGAATGACCGAAATGGTGGTTCCGGCTGCCACTTATGCAGTTTTCGAATGTGTGGGTGCTGTACCGGATGTCATGCAGCATATACAGGAGCGTATTCTTTCAGAGTGGCTTCCTGCTTCGGGGTATGAGTATGCACCGGCTCCGGATATAGAGGTATATTCGATGGGGGACTGGCACGCTCCATCCTATAGCAGTGAGGTATGGCTTCCTGTGCTTCAGAAGAAAACCGCCTATGAATTCTGAATGCAGGTTTCCTATTTTATTTTCTATATTAGACCTCCTCGGAAACTTACGAAGCACCATCTTCCTTGTCTCTTTTGCGCCTGACTTTGAGTCTCTCCCTTGAAATACACCCAGTATTCCTGTGGGAGAGGCTCTTTGTCAGGCACAAAATATCCTGCGGAATCTGGCACTTCTCCAGTTCCCGAGGAGGTCTATTGGAAACTATGGCGGATATTTTTCCATAAATCGGGAATGTCTGATAGAAATTGTACAAACTTTTGATTTCCTATTGACAGGAATGGAAAAACATGCTATAATACTTACATATTCGATAGGAATTATAGAGATTCCAAAGAATCGGGAGGGTACGGTAATGAAAAACGTTTACAAAACAGGCTGTTGTTGCTGCTGCGGGAATCATGGAGAAAATCAAATTTATCGTTGTAAACGGGCTGATTACACGCATCCATCGCACGGATTGGGATGAAGATATGCTGTCTGCACTGGAAATGTACAGGGGTTTTATTGGCATTCATTTTGCGGAGACTGCATGGGATTCCCTGTGCAGTCTTTGCATTTTATAAAAAAAGACAGGGGGTCATGAGCTTATGAAGAAAATTGCAAGTTTTACAGTGAATCATGATTTGCTCGACAGAGGGGTATATGTTTCCAGAATCGATGGGGATGCTGTAACCTATGATATTCGGGTAAAAAAGCCAAATCAGGGCGATTTCATTTCACCGAAAGCCCTGCACACCATGGAGCATCTGCTTGCCACCTATGTCCGGAATTCGGTCTATTCGGATGGCATCATTTATGCAGGTCCTATGGGATGCCGGACGGGGTTTTATCTTGTGACAAGGGATACGATTCCGAAAAATGAGATTCTTGCATTGCTGCGGGAAGCCTTTCAGTATATTGCAGCATTTCAGGGAGAAATACCGGGTTCAAAAAGGGCAGAATGCGGAAATTATCTGGAACATGACCTGAAAGCAGCCAACCGGGAAGCCAGAGAGTACCTTGATGTACTGGAAACCATTACAGAACAAAATATGAATTATAAGGAGTTTTGAGACATGAGCGCATACAAAAATATAGATACCGCCCTGATTCACGGCGGAATTTCAATCGATGAAAGAACAGGTGCTGTAAACATTCCCATTTATCAGACCTCAACCTATAAGCAGGATGGTCTGGGGAAAATGCGGGGATATGAGTATTCCCGTACAGGCAATCCCACAAGAGAAGCACTGGAAGCATTGATTGCTGAGCTGGAAAACGGCTATGCAGGTTTTGCCTTCGGATCCGGTATGGCAGCAACTACGGCAGTGCTCAGCCTGCTGAACAGCGGTGACCGTGTATTGATTTCCAGCAATGTTTACGGCGGAACATTTCGTGTTCTGGATAAAGTTTTCAATCACTTTGGCATCACTTATACCATTGCGGATACCACGGATCCGGATGCCTTTGAGCAGGCAATTACGGCGGATGTAAAAGCGGTTATGATTGAAAGTCCGGCAAATCCGCTGATGACGGTTACAGACATCCGGGCAATTGCCGAAATCTCCCACAGACATCAGCTGCTTGTGATTGTGGATAATACCTTTATGACACCCTATCTTCAGAAGCCGCTGGAGCTGGGGGCAGATATTGTTGTACATAGTGCCACAAAATATCTGGGCGGTCACAGTGATGTAGTTGCCGGACTTGCCGTTGTCAGCACCAAGGAGCTGGCTGAAAAACTGGCATTTATTCAGAATTCCACAGGAGGCGTTCTGCCGCCCTTTGATTCCTTCCTGCTGATACGGGGTATAAAAACGCTGGGTGTCCGGATGGATCGCCATGTTTTCAATGCACAGAAGGCAGCGGAATTTCTGCTGCATCATAAGGCAGTAAAGAATGTGTACTATCCGGGTCTGGAAAGTGATGCCGGCTATGCTGTCAATCAGTCACAGGCAAAAAACGGCGGTGTCATGATTTCCTTTGAACTGCATGAAAACTATGACATTCATGTGTTCTTTGAAAGCCTGAAGCTGGTGATGCTTGCGGAAAGTCTGGGCGGTGTGGAATCGCTGGTATGCCATCCGGCTACTATGACCCATGCCTCAATTCCGGAGGATATCCGAAAAAAGGTGGGCATAACGGACGGACTGATTCGTCTTTCCACAGGCATTGAGCATATAGAGGACATTCTTGCAGATCTGGAGCAGGCCATTGAAAAGAGCGAGGTGAAATAATATGCATTACTATCATTCTATGCAGGATTTAATCGGCAATACGCCCCTTGTGCAGTTGGGTCATATGGGGATTCCGGGCAATGTCCATGTATTTGCAAAGCTGGAGCTGTATAATCCTTCCGGCAGTGTCAAGGACAGAACGGGGCTTTATATGATTCAGGATGCAGAGAAAAAGGGCATTCTGAGGGAAGGCAGCACCATTGTGGAAGCAACGGCAGGGAATACAGGCTTGGGCATTGCTTTTGCGGCACTGAACAGAGGGTATCGGATTATTTTTGTGGTTCCTACCAAGTTTTCTGCTGAGAAGCAGGCACTCATGCGTGCATTGGGTGCAGAGGTTATCAATACCCCCCGTGAAAAAGGCATGCTGGGTGCAGTGGAAAAGGCGGAGGAAATCAAAGCACAGATTCCGGGTTCTGTATCACTGGAACAGTTTAAAAATCAGAGCAATCCTCTTGCCCATTATGAAACCACAGGAAAGGAAATCTTTCAGGCACTTGACGGAAAGATTGATTATGTTGTAGCTGGTGCAGGCAGCGGCGGTACATATACAGGGATTCTTCGTTATCTGAAGGAACGGAATCCGGATATCCGGGGCATTCTTGCGGATCCTGTAGGCTCTACCATGGGCGGAGGTGTCCACAGCGACTACAATATTGAAGGCATCGGCAATGATTTTATTGCGGATACCATGGATATGACATTGGTGGATCATGTGATAAAAGTTACGGATGCCGAAGCCTTTGAAACTGCACGGATGCTTGCCAGAAATGAAGGTATTTTTGCAGGTTCGTCTTCCGGTGCGGCAATGGCGGCGGTATTGAAGCTTGCAGAAAAAATAGACGGCGGAAATATTGTGACTGTATTTCCAGACAGAGGCGACCGCTATTTCAGTACAGGATTATTTGAATAAAATAGGCAGAGGACAGCGGAATCTCCCAGATTTTTCCAGTTCAACAGTATTTACTTTTTCGTTGAAAATGTTCCACCGGAACATTTTCAAGGGATAGATATTTCATCGTTGGAACAAGGGGAAGCGGTCTTGTTCGCTTCCCCTCGAAAAAGCTGTCGCTTTTTCTCACCCCATTCCCCGTGCGCCGAAAGGATGGCGCAGGGGATTTCGCCGTCTGCGGACGGCGACCAGGGACGCTGTCC
>JBJERF010000104.1:0-3073 GCA_051882115.1 Ruminococcus sp.
TATTTTTCACCTCCGCCATTTTTAATTGAACCACATGAATCAAAGTCTCTTGTTTGCAGTAGGGGCATTGTAATGGGAAATAAAGAAGCATCGTATCTTCATGTATCTTCACATCTGTCTTTTCATGACAGACGGGACAGGGAATAAAATAGTATTTCCGTTCTTTACAATTCATAGCGATATTCTCCTCCGATTTTAGAATATGAGATAGAATAAACTGTTCTTGGCTTTTCGTCAAATGTGCAAATCAGTCACTAGGCATGATACTCCCTCATTATATAACCAAAATGTGATTTCGTACAGCTACATGAACTATTATTCTGCCATTGCTCCATATAATAATCGTACAGTTACATGGACATGGTGGCGATGGTATGCAGCTTAATCGGGCAGTCAGTATGCGGCTGATGGAACTTCTTTCCGAAAAGAATATGACGCAATATCAGCTTTCTACCAAAAGCGGTTTGCCTCGTTCTACTGTATCCAATATCATCAACTGTACCTATCCATCCATGAAGCTGCGCATTGTCCATGAATTGTGTCAGGGACTTGAAATAGGTATCAATGCGTTTTTTGATTCCCCATTATTTGATGAAGAAAATCTTGAACCATAATGTAGTATGTACAGGATACCACCCAAATGGGCGGTATCCGTTTTTCTTAGGCAGGAATGCCATATCCGCAATCAGACAGCTCTGTTCCCGTCAGCTATCGGAACTTTCGGTCAGTATAGAAAAATACGCCCCAGGCATGGATGCCCAGAGCGTATCAGTTAGAACATATCCAGATTGGAAAGCTGATGCCGTTGGTCTTTGCGGCCATAGACAGCACCAATAATCTGAACCTTTTTTGTTTCTTCGTCTACCCAGAAATAAATCAGGTAGTTTTTGACTGGAAATTTATGGATACCCTGACTGTGCCAGGGTTCTTCTTCGGTCAGCGGCACACGATTGGGGAACTGATCCAGAGAAGCGATTTCCTCTTGAAGCGTATCCAGCATTTTCATGGCAGTTTCAGGTGCCTGGAGCGTGAAGCGGATATAACTGATGATTTCCCGGATTTGCTCCTGGGCCTGCTGCGTGATTTTTACGGTATATTTCTCTGGCATTTACTGCATCTCCCGTTTCAGATCTGCAAATACATCAGAAGCGGCACGGGATTTGTCTGCTTTTGCCTCATTCAAACCACGCTCCATCATTGCATGGAAAGCGGCTTCATCCATCTCATCCCGGGCAACAGGCATTGCTGGGACAGAGAGGGAAAAAGGGATGCTCCGTGTCATGATAATCTGCTTATAGAGCGTATTGATGACAACGGAAACAGGAATGCCCAGCATTTCCATGATTTCCTCTGCCTGCTCCTTCACACTGGGTTCGACACGAGCCATTACATTCGCGGTTTTTGCTGCCATAGTTCATACCACCTTTCTGGCTCTATTATATCCAAATGTATAGCGATTTGCAATACGAAAGTGAAAAATTTACAATTTGAATATCAGAGGTGCCTATCCGGCAGGGGGCGTACTATTGACAGACGAAAGAAGCATTCGTGAAAACCAGAGATTTCAAGGCAGCTTCAGAGCAGATGGAGATATAACAAGCGGTTTCCTCTTGGGGTATCACAACATCATAACCGTCAAACTCACTCAATACCTGTTGTTCAGGTGCTTTTACAGATAAAGAATCCAGATCAAGGTAATAGGTGTTGATTACCCCCGCAGCATCCTGTTCACAGGCTTGGGAGATAGCAACCTCTCTGTCGGTGGTCATTTTCAGTATGTTTTCCCGAACACCGAAGGAGGGGTGCTGAATGACATGATCACTGCCGAGATACACAAGAATCTTTTCCATTTGTCTTTCCTCCTGAACACAAACTTTCCACAGTCTATCATGTTCTATAGGGACTGTCAATCGACACTCTAGCCAAAATCGTGGATGATTTTTTTACTTGACAAACCTAATATGCAGGTATTCCATAACCCAAAATCTCCAAATATCCCACCGGATAACTCCGTTCCCGGCAGCTATCGGCTGAATTACCTTCAATAGTGTAAACTCTGCCGTTGTCAACCTTTGCGACAATACCAACATGGTCGGCTCTGCTATCCAGCCCACCGCCTTCTTCATCTTCCCAATCGAAGAAGATAATCATGCCAGGGGTAGGGGTGATGTTTCTGCCAGCCCATTGATCGTGCTGTTTGAACCAGAATACACCCCATTCGCAACCGGAGAATTTGGGGATGATACCGGCGTCGATATAGCCGCACTGGTTGGCGCACCAGCTAACAAAGCAGGCACACCATTCCACACGCTCGGTGAATCCGTACCAGCTCCAGTACGGCTGTCCTCCCACATTGCCAATCTGGGAAGCGGCAACTTCCACAATCAGTTGGGTGTTGTCTGGGCCATAGAAAATCTGACCCAGAGGGTAGTATCGCAGGACATGAGGAACATAGTCCATATCACCATAGCTGTCCCAGCCGTAGGCTTCAGCGGTTTTCAGGGAGAACTCAATGGCGTTGGCCTTGGAGTATTCGCCGTATTTGTTCATTGCCCAGGTGATGTATCCCTGTCCATAGTTGTAGCCTTGCAGAGCCAGCTTTATGGCATCCATGTCCACCGGGCTTTCGCACCCGGCAATTTGCAGGCAGTTGGCGAGATTTTGAATGCCCACATTGATGGAATACTCCGGATCGGGGATGCCGCCGGGTCTGTGGGGGTAAAGGGTGTTGAAGTTGCACTCCGAGCATTGCATGGGATCGTTACCACGCCCGCCGGATTCTTGCATCATCACCGCTTCAATCAAAAGCGTAAACTCTGGAATACCATGCTCACGGGCATACTGCTGGATGATTGGTTCATAGGCTATTACCGCATCACTGACGGGAAGAATCTCGGTATCATCTTCATCGCTGGCAAGTATCATTCCGGCGAAACACATTACGACAAGGACAATCACCAAAATCATGACAACACCACCGCCAGCGGTAAGGAGCGAAACCAGTTCCTGCATGGCATTTGCGATGGCTTTGGCGGCTTTTGCTGTGTAGTCAGCAGTTTTCTTAGCAAATGTT
>JBJERF010000105.1:0-3047 GCA_051882115.1 Ruminococcus sp.
GGATTTTACTTCAGCTTTTCTCTGCTGAAAATGGCAGATGAAGGCAGTTCCTATGTCATGGATGTCATCACAGGAACTCCGATTTATCTGTATGCAATCATGGCCGCGGTCCTGATCTGGGGAATTGCAGTGGTGGTTTCCATGAAAACAGGGGCCTTATCCCCCCCTCTGCTCCGCAGCAAATGCTTCCTGTCATCTATCTTCTTATCCCGCGGAAAATGGATTCTCTCCTCCTTTTTCCTGTTTCTGCTGCTGCATACCCTCATCCCTTTTTCTCTGGGAAAAGCCAGCGATGGCCTGGAATGGAAAAGCTTCAAAAACGGACGCAATGTATACAACAGCTTCAATGATGTAAATAAAAGCATGATGGTTTCCGGTCTGTATGAATTTGAAATCCGCAACTTTTATATTACCTTTCTGAAACCATCTGAAAAAATGTCAGAACAGGAAGCTTCCTTTCTGGAAGAGGCCTATGCTGACCGGACTCCGGCTGACTCCAATTCCCATACCGGTCTGTTTCAGGGGAAAAATGTGATTTTCCTGCAAATGGAGGGGATCGATACCTGGATGCTGAATGAAACGGATACGCCAAATCTCTGGAACTTAAAAGAACATTCCATTGATTTTACGGATCATTACTCCATCTACACCGGCGGAGGCTCCACGTTCAACTCTGAATTTGCAGTCAACACCGGATTTACCACACCGATTACATACGAACAGAATGTTTATATGCTCAATGACAACCGGTTTCCTCATTCTCTGCCCCAAAAATTCAAAGAGCAGGGATATGCAGTCAATGCCTTCCATATGAACAGCGGGGAATTTTACAACCGGGGAATCAATTACCGGAACTGGGGATATGACAACTATTTCAGCCTCATGGACAGCGGCGATTACAGTGACAGTTCCTATGATCTGGACCGGGAACTGATTCTCAATCCCACTTTTTATCAGGAAATGTTCTGCCGGAAGGAACCCTTTGTCCACTATCTGATCACGTATACCCCCCACACACCCTTTACCACCGACAAAGGAGTTGGGAAAATGCTGGCTGAGGAGAAATATGGACCCGATTCCATCCCGGATCTGTCAGAGGAAGAAGTGGCCCGGATGGAAGCCGGAGAAACCGATTACATGGTTGGTCTGCTGATTCAGGCCCTGAAAGACAACAACCTGTATGACAACACCGTCATTATAGCTTTCACTGACCACTATCTCTACACCCTGAATGACAAAACCGTTCTGGACCGGTACAAAAACACCGATGATAATCGGATCAACCAGACGCCGTTTTTTATCTGGAGCAGTGATCTGACACCGGAAAAAATCACCAGCACCACCATGCAGATGAACATTCTTCCCACGGTTCTGAATCTGTTTGGAATCCCTTATACTCCATCGGATTATCTGATGACGGATGCCCTGGCTCCGGATTACACCGGTCTGGCCTTTTTTGCAGATTTCTCCTGGTACGACGGAACAAATTATGTGGAAAATGAAATGCCGGAAACCATTCAGAATCTGATTCAGAAAAATGATCTGACACTGAAATACAATTATTTTGCGAATCATTGAAGGAAGGATCTCATCATGCTACATACTTTACTTGATCAATTTGCCACATTTATGGGAAGCCTCTATGCACCCGGCCTGATTATGGCATCTGCAATTGCCACGTTTATGAAGGTGCTGAGTATTCACGACTGGCCTTACCGGATCATCGGGCTGTTTTTCACCCGGAAATTTCAGCCGGCAAAAAAGCAGCACAAATACGCCATTCTGATTCCCGGCCGGAATGAAGAAGCTGTTATCGGAAACCTGATCCACAGTATTAAGCAGCAGGATTACCCCCAGGAACTGCTGACCATCTTTGTCTGTGCAGACAACTGCACGGACCGGACGGCAGAAATCGCCCGGAAGAACGACGCCATCTGCTACGAGCATTTCAACGATCAGGAGCGTACCAAAGGATTTGCCTTAAAATACCTGTTTGAGCAGATTCAGAAAGATTATGGAATTACTGCATTTGAAGGCTATTTTATCTTCGATGCCGATAATCTGCTGAAAAAGGATTATATTACCAGGATGAATGAGTCCTTCGATGCCGGGGAAAAGATCATTACCTCTTATCGAAGCACAAAAAATCTGGATGAAGGCTGGATTGCTTCCCTGTATGCCATTCACTGGCTCCGTTCCATCCGCTTCCGCCACCGTCCCCGTTCCTTCCTGCATCTGGCAACCAACATTCAGGGAACCGGATTCCTGTTCAGCAATGAAATTGTACGGGATGGCTGGAAATACACTTCCCTGACAGAAGACCGTGCCCTGACAGCCGACTGCGTCGTACAGGGCTATGAAATCTCCTATAATAATGATGCTATTTTCTACGATGAACAGCCCACCAGCCTCCGGGTTGCCCTCCGCCAGCGTCTTCGCTGGGCAAAAGGTCATCTGCAGGCATTTGCCGAAAGCGGCTGGGGATTATTCTGCAATATTTTCCGGGATAAAAACACCAGATGGAAAGAAGGCGACCATTGGTACAACTATCTGTGGCGCACCATCCGCCACCGTTTCATGGCATTTGACACCTTTGCCCAGCTGCTGCCCAAACAGATCGTCAATGTATTCCGCTGGCTGATTTTCAGTGTGATTTTATTCTCTTTTAAAATCTACACCACCGGAGGCACATTCCATCCGCTGTCCAACAGCACGGATTTCTCCAGAGCAGTCCGTTATTTCTTCGGCAACATTACTGTGGATATCCCCGCCGGCTGGCAGGGTTTCTTCCTGTGCATGCTGATGGTCATCTGGATGCGGATTTACTACCGGATCGGCAGCTACTTCGGCAATATCTGGGTGGCCGTCTACATCATGATCGTGGAGCATAAACGACTGCAGAAAATTAGTCTGAAACAGAAAATTTTCTACTGCTTCACCTGGCCGATATACGACATCATAGAACGCTACGTGAAGTATCTGGCTCTGTTTGTAAAAGTTGAATGGAAAACCATTCCCCATAACAGTCCCGTCACCATTGACGATCT
>JBJERF010000106.1:0-3028 GCA_051882115.1 Ruminococcus sp.
TCAAGGGGGTGGGGTAGACGGTCCAGCGGCACGCTGGCTCCCTTGTGGGAGGGGGTTGATGCCTACCCGATTTCAGAAACTAAAAAGGGGGTGGGGTAGACGGTCCAGCGGTACGCTGGTTTCGCCGTCTGCGGACGGCGACAAGGGGGCTTCTCGCCCCCTTGACCCCCCGACCGTTTTTTTTGAGAAAAAAGCGGCGCAAAAAAACTTTTATACCTTCCTATGAAAGTTGCCTTGGTATAAAAAAGCTGCCGCATCCAGCGACAGCTTTTAAATGATAGAATTACGCAGCAGAACGCTTTTTCTTTACATGATGAACCACATCATTGCCGCGCTTTTTCTGCCAGAATACCCACAGCGTAGGAACAAAACACAGCGAATTAAATGTACCTGCAATAATACCTACTGCCATAGGAACAGAGAAGCTCAGAATGGATGTCAGACCCATAATACCGGCTACAACGGATACAATGATCATAGCAGAAACTGTAGTAATAGAGGTTCTCAAGGAACGGCGCAGAGACTGAGAGCAGCTGATATTGACCAGCTCAGCAATGGGCTTACCGTTCATATATGCCTGATTTTCACGAATACGGTCATAAATGACGATGGTATCATTGACTGAATAACCCAACAGCGTCAGAATAACTGCCATAAAGTTGGAATCAATCTCAAATCCGCACAGAACGACTGCACCATACGTAATAATCAGTGTAATCAGCAGACCGATAATGGCACATATACCGGATGACCAGCCGCTGATCATACGGAAGCGGAAAGCGATATACAGAATCAGCACGACTGCTGCAAAGATTGCCGCAACAATACACTTGGTAAAGAATTCACCGCCGGAACGTGCATCTACATCGTTGGAGTCCAGAACCTCCAGATTGCTGTCCGGATACAGTGCCTGAATGGTATCCGTCACCTCAGCCTGACGCTCTACAGTCAGACCCTCATTGGAGGTAAAGGAAACTGTCATGGTCTTGGTATCACCGCTGAGGGATTCACCGGTCTGTACACGCACACCGGAGCCAACCAGTTCCGTCAGTTTACTTTCCACATCCGTTTCGGACACATCGCCCTGATAGCCATAGGTAATAATTGTACCGCCCTTGAATTCCAGTGCAATGTCTACACCGGTAAAGGTAGAGGCAACGGCGATGACCACCAGAGACAATACCAGAATAAAGAAAATCTTCGTCTTGGCGCAGAAGTCATGCACCTTCACATCAACGCCGTGATTCTTCATCTCTGTGTTACTTGACATCGATACCACCTCCATAAAGCTTTTTATTCTGGAAGCACTTGAAACGAGAAAGAGACATGGTCATCAGTCTGGACGCAAGTACACCCATGATAAAGTTCATAATCAGACCGGTCAGCAATGTATAGCCGAAGGAATAAATAACACCCTCTGTGGTTGCACCGAACCAGCGGAACAGGGGACTGAGCAGCGTTGCACACCAGCTGTCCGGAACGCCGAAGGCACCCATCAGCACGATGGATACAATGATACCGGTCAGGTTTCCGTCAAAGATCGCACCGAATGCACGCTTATAACCGGAGGTGAGAGCTGTATTCAGGGTCTTTCCGGCACGCAGCTCTTCACGGATACGCTCGCCGGTAATAATATTGGCGTCAACGCCCATACCTACAGACAGGATGATACCTGCAATACCCGGAATGGTCAGCGTTGCACTGTCCATGAATCCGAACCAGCCGGAAACTGCTGCCAGCATACCGGCAACCTGTCCGATCAGGCAAATGGATGCAACAAAGCCCTGCAAACGATACAGGCAAATCATATACACCACAATAAACAGCAGTGTAATGGCACCGGCAATGAGCATCACATCCAATGCACCCTGACCCATGGTAGGTGAAATGGTCTTAAAGCTGGTGGTTTCCAGAGAGAACGGAAGCGCACCGGAATTGATCTTGTCTGCCAGTTCCTTTGCGGACTCATATGTAAAGTTGCCCTCAATGGTACATTCCCCGTTGGAAATAACAGAGTTTACCGTAGGTGCGGAAATCATGGTGTTATCCATCCAGATGGAAATGCTTCCGGACTCAGAATACAGGGCAGAGGTAGCGGTATAGAACTTTTCCGCACCTTCATCCGTCAGCTTCAGTGTAACCAGATAGTCCTGAGCACCGGTGGTATCATTTTGTGTTGCACCGACACCAGCTTTCTCAACATCGGCACCTGTCAGAACAACGTCGCCGGCGGGAATGATATTTCCTTCTGCGTCATAGGTTGTTTCGGAACCATAGCAGAAAGACAGCTCAGCCATTTCGCCCAGTTCCTTGACAGCAGCTTCGGGGTCAAAGTCTGCCTCGCCAGCCTGCCACGGGAAACGCACGATGATACGATGGCTGTTGTAATCCACGTAGGTTTCACTGTCGTTGATGTTCTGTGTAATCAGACGATACTTAATGGTTTCCAAAGCAGCGTCCATTTGCTCCTCCGTTGCATCTGCTCCGTCAGCAGGCTCAAATGTAACGTCAACACCGCCCTGGATATCAATACCCAGACGGATGTCATCGATACCGTGTACATAGGTTGTGACAATATCTCCGTACTGGGAGTGCACACCGAACACGGTTGTTACAGTAAAGAGTGCGATAACGGCAAATACAATGAAGAAAACTGGTTTTGAAATTTTTTTCACGATTTAGCCTCCTAATGTGAAGATTTGAAACTGCCTGCATTTTAGGTATTTCCCGTCATACTGGCAGATCCCCTGTTGTGTCGACTGTTTTATGAAATGGATATCGACAATTACCTATAATTATATTACATCTTTTCAAAATAGTCAATAGGGTTTGAAAATCTTGTATAAAACATCTGATTCGGGGCAGTATTTTTCGGTGTTTTTTCCAAGAACCAACGTTATCCACGCCAAAAAACACACCATCCAAGCGTGTTGTGAATTCTGGCTCTCCTTTTCAGGAGAGCTGGCTTGCCGAAGGCAAGACTGAGAGGTTAAGAACGTTGCAAACGTTCCACCGGAACGTTTGCAAG
>JBJERF010000107.1:0-50745 GCA_051882115.1 Ruminococcus sp.
CCAGGGACAGCGTCCCTGGTCGCCGTCCGCAGACGGCGAAACACCCTGCGCCATCTTTCTGGCGCACGGGGAATGGGGTGAGAAAAAGCGACAGCTTTTTCGAGGGGAAGCGGACAAGACCGCTTCCCCTTGTTCCAATGATGAAATATGTATCCCTTGAAAATGTTCCGGTGGAACATTTTCAACAAAAAGTAAATGCTGTTGCCCTGGGCTAAAAATACCGTGGGCTAAAAAAACATAGCTCTTGCATTTTAAAGGAAAACGTGGTATAATAGCAAAAACGTGAACTGTCCGGAATGGGCAGACGTATTACAGCTTGAAAGGAGATTCATCAATGGAATCAACGTGTAATCATGATTGCGGATCCTGCGGCAGCAGCGGCAATTGTGCAGCGCAGGATGCAGAAAAGGAAGCACGTGTGCTTGCAAATACAAAGGGTGTCAAAAAGGTCATTGGCGTTGTCGGCGGCAAGGGCGGTGTGGGTAAATCCCTGATAACCAGTCTTATGGCCATTCAGACCCAGCGTCTGGGTTATCGTGCGGCGATTCTGGATGCAGATATTACAGGACCTTCTGTACCGAAGATCTTTGGAATCACCAAATTTGCAGAGGCGGACGGCAATTCTCTGATTCCGCATACAACGGAAAAAGGGACAAAGATTATGTCCATGAATATGCTGCTTGAAAATGATACCGATCCGGTATTGTGGAGAGGGCCGGTTATTTCCGGTGTAGTGAAGCAGTTCTGGGAGGATGTACAGTGGGGCGATGTAGACTTCTTGTTTGTGGACATGCCGCCGGGTACGGGAGATGTTCCCATGACGGTATTCCAGTCTTTGCCGGTAGATGGTATTTTGATTGTATCAACGCCCCAGTCGCTGGTTTCTATGATTGTGAAAAAAGCGATGAAAATGGCTGAGATGATGAATGTTCCGGTACTGGGTATGGTTGAAAACATGCGTTTTCTGAAGTGTCCGGACTGCGGCAGGGAAATCCCGCTGTTTGGCGGCGATGAGGCAGTAGACAGTACAGCAGTTATGGTATTGGAGCGGATTCCGCTGGATCCGTCCGTTGCAGCAGCCTGCGATGCCGGTACACTGGAAAGTCTGGATACCGATTATCTGGCACAGACTGCCAAGGTGATTACAGAGGCACTGTCCTGAAATCGGATATCCAATGAACGAAATGATTATTTCCGTGATTTTGAAATGAATTGAAAAGTCATGCGGCGGTTCTGCTTTCAAAAGCAAAGAGAATCGCCGCCTTTTCTTAGCACTGTGTGCAAGTTTCATGAAAAAATCGATGTATGAGAAGAAATTTGCCGTCATTTTGACAGTTGACAAATGATGCCATTTGTCGTATACTATATCCAGAACAGCAAGGACGCTGGAGTGAATGAAAACTCTGCGTCCTTGCTTTTTTTACTTTTGAAATGCCGGTACCACATTTCGAAAGGATTTTCATCATGAAGGGATGGTCACTATGACTGAGCAAGATGTAATGACAATGATTAGCGACAATGATACTACATTTCCGGTTTGGTTCCTAATCGGTGCAATTCTGGTATTTTTCATGCAGTGCGGATTTGCAATGGTGGAAACAGGCTTTACCCGTGCAAAAAATGCCGGTAACATTATTATGAAAAACCTGATGGACTTCTGTATTGGTACAGTTGTTTTCATCTTAATTGGCTTCGGACTTCTGCTGGGTGAGGATGTTGTAGGTCTGATTGGTAAGCCGGGCTTTGATATCTTTACCGATTATGCAAATTTTGATTGGTCAAATTTTGTATTCAACCTTGTATTCTGTGCAACCACCGCTACAATTGTTTCCGGTGCTATGGCAGAACGTACAAAGTTCCTTTCCTATTGTATCTATTCTGCGGTACTTTCCGCAGTCATTTATCCGGTGGAAGCACACTGGGTATGGGGCGGCGGCTGGCTGTCTCAGCTGGCAACACCTTTCCATGACTTTGCTGGTTCTGGTCTGATTCACTTTGTAGGCGGTCTTTCTGCTTTGATTGGTGCAGCTATCCTTGGCCCGAGAATTGGCAAATTCAAGAAGCGTAAGGATGGTTCCATTAAGGTCAACGCAATTCCCGGTCACTCTTTGACGATTGGTGCATTGGGTGTATTCATTCTGTGGTTCGGATGGTATGGATTTAATGGTGCGGCTGCAACATCTGTAGAGCAGCTGGGCAGCATTTTCCTGACCACCACGATTGCTCCGGCAGTTGCAACATTCATTTGTATGATCTTCACATGGATCAAGTATGGTAAGCCGGATGTTTCTATGTGTCTGAATGCATCACTGGCTGGTCTGGTTGGTGTAACCGCAGGCTGTGATGTAGTGGATGCACTGGGTGCCGCTATTATCGGTATTGTTTCCGGTCTGCTGGTATGCTTCGGCGTATGGTTTGTAGAGCATGTGCTGCATGTAGACGATCCGGTAGGTGCAGTTGCTGTGCATGCATTCAATGGTCTGTGGGGTATCATTGCCGTTGGTTTGCTGGCAACGGATACGGTACCGGCAAATGACAGTGTAGTGGGTCTGTTCTACGGCGGCGGATTTGCACTGCTGGGCACACAGCTTCTGGGTATTCTGTGTATTGCAGCATGGACAGCTGTGATGATTACTATTACATTCCTTGCAATTAAGCATACCATTGGTCTGCGTGCATCTGCTGAAGAAGAAGTCATTGGTCTGGATATCACAGAGCACAATCTGCCGTCTGCTTATGCGGACTTTATGCCGTCTGTTGCAACGGTTGCTCTGGATAACAAGACTGCATCGGTTGCCGGTGTAGAAATTCCGCAGCCGGAATATATCCTGAAGCCTACTGACGGTACACAGGCAAAGCTGACAAAGATCGTTGTCATCACAAAGCAGGAGAAGCTGGGAGAGCTTCAGGCTGCATTGAGTGCCATTGGCGTAAACGGTATGACCGTAACACAGGTACAGGGCTTTGGTGCACAGAAGGGCAACGCACAGTATTATCGTGGTGTTAAGATTGACGGTCCGAAGCTTCTGCCGAAGGTAAAGGTTGAGATCGTTGTAGCAAAGATTCCTACAGATGCAATTATTGATGCATGTAAGCGTGTACTGTATACGGGTCAGATTGGTGACGGTAAGATTTTCGTTTACAATGTAGATGATGCCGTTAAGGTGCGTACCGGTGAAACCGGATATGATGCACTTCAGGGCGATGAATAAAAAAGCTTTCATCTATCCATTGCAATAGTTACTCATAGAGGAAAAACGATGCGGTCAAGTGGCTGCATCGTTTTTCTTTGGTTTTGAAAATCATTTGAAAATCAGTGGAAAACAATTCTGGAAGTGAAGCCGCTTTTCTGCTGATTGTATTCCGAGATGGCTGCTATACAGTCTGACATAGAATTTTTCTGATGGAAAAAATTCTTATAAGACTCAAAATCAAAAGCAGTTTCCATGGCACAGGATTGGATGTCATCACAAAGCAGAACAAACGATTTGCCGTAAACAGCAAGCACACACTGTTCTTTTTTCGCATAAGCTGTCATTTGTTCAGGAAGTGTTTTTCCGGATATGCCATCATCTGCAAAATCTCCCGCATGCATGCAGACACATTTTTCCATGCTTCGTCTTTTTACATGCATGGGCTGTTCCTGTACAGAATAAAAAGGTGTATACGATTCTGTACATGCAATGCCGATATCATAATTTCTGAGCGTTCCGATCCATCCACGTGCCATTCCTATAAGATGTCCGTATTGGATATATCCAATGGAAACGGTTTCATCTGCCTGTACACAGCAGCAGCCGGTTCCGGTATCCCCGTTTATACCGCTGTTGATATCCACACTGATGACCGTTGCTGAGGCTGCATTGATTTTTTGAATGGCTGTCTGAAATTCCGGCCGGACATCCCCATGGAAACCGGTTCCAAGAATACAGTCCACAATGACATCTGTTTGAGAAAAATCCACTTCATGGGTGCAGGGGATTCCGGCTGCACAGCATTGCTGAAAGTAAAAGGCACCGTCAGGAGAGCATTTTTCACTGAGCCGCACCAGACGGCAGGATTTACCTGCCTGATGCAGCAGCAGAGCCAGCACATATCCGTCTCCTGCATTATTGCCGCTTCCGGTGACAATGGCAATTTCACCGTTCCATGTACGGCTGTTCCAGATGCTTTCTCCGGCACGCCGCATCAGGATTTTGCTGCTTACGCCGCTTTGAATGGTGTTTTCATCACATGTTCGCATGGCAGCTACAGAAAGAATGGGTTGCATAAGTACCTCCTGAAACGTTAAAATTAACTCTATTATAACAATTTATATCGCCGGTGTCAATCTATGTGTAAAAATGTCGTATGCCTTTTGGCAGAAATGAAAAAAATTGTGAAAAATTCAAAAACCTATTTCAAAATTCTGGGAAATATGGTATAATAGAGAAGCAAGCAATAGACCTCTTCGGGAACTGGAGAAGTACCAGATTCCGCAGGATATTTTGTGCCTAACAAAGAGACGCTCCCGCAGGAATACTTGGTGTATTGCAAGGGAGCGGCTCAAAGTCAGGCGCAAAAGAGACAAGGAAGATGGTGTTTCGTAAGTTTCCGAGGAGGTCTAATGTAAGAGAAAGGATTCGGAGTTTATATGACGGAAAGACGAATTACAGTGCGTGACAGTGCTCAGATGCAGGAGATCTGCGGAAGTTTTGATGAAAATCTGAAGGCACTGGAAAAACAGTATGATGTTTCTGTTATTTGCCGTGGTGAGGAATTAAAAGTGGTTGGTGACCCGGAAGCAACGGCACGGGCGGCAAGCGCAATTCGTGCGATGCTGCATATGTCGGATACCGGTCAGCCTATGAATGAACAGACGGTTCGGTATGTCGCATCCATGGTGGATGACGGAGAAGAAAATGAGATTGAAACATTGACGGAGGATGGCGTTTGTCTGACTGCAACCGGAAAGGTTGTTCGTGCCAAAACGGTGGGACAGAAAAAATATGTGGATGCCATCCGGAAAAATACCATTGTATTCGGTGTGGGACCGGCAGGCACCGGTAAGACCTATCTTGCTGTAGCCATGGCAGTCAAGGCGTTCAAGCGGCATGAAGTCAATCGGATTATATTGACCCGTCCTGCGGTGGAGGCAGGAGAGAAGCTGGGCTTTCTGCCGGGTGATTTGCAGAATAAAGTCGATCCTTATCTGCGTCCGCTGTATGATGCGCTGTTTGAGATGCTGGGGGCAGAGCCTTTTCAGAAGCATGTGGAACGAGGTGTGATTGAGGTGGCACCTCTTGCTTACATGAGAGGCCGTACACTGGATCATGCGTTTATCATTCTGGACGAGGCACAGAATACAACCTCTGAACAGCTGAAGATGTTTCTGACACGTCTGGGCGAACAGAGCCGTATGGTCATTACCGGCGATGTAACGCAGATTGACCTGCCGGACAAGCGAAAGTGCGGTTTGCTGGAGGCAATGAAGGTTCTGCGCCGTGTAGAGGATATTGCCATTCATGAGTTTACCAATAAAGATGTTGTCCGTCATAAGCTTGTACAGGATATTATAAAGGCATACGAGAAGTATTACCATGGAAAGGGAGAAAATGATGCATATGTCAAAAGTAAAAGTTTCGGTGAAAAATAATCAGAGAGAAATTAAGGTTCCGGTGGGCATTCGTTTGCTGATTCGCCGCTGCTGTCAGGCGGTTCTTACAACAGAGCATTTTACACAGGATGCAGAGGTGAGTGTTTCTTTTGTCAGCAACAATGAAATCCGCAATCTGAATAAGATTTACCGGAACAAGGATTCTGTAACAGATGTGCTGTCTTTTCCGCTGGGAACAAACGGAAAATATGATATCAACAAGGAAACGGGCTGTGCATTGCTGGGGGATGTTGTGATTTCTCTGGAAACAGCCATGCGTCAGGCAGAGATTTACGGGCATTCGCTGGAGCGTGAAATAGGTTTCCTTACGGTGCATTCTATGCTGCATCTGCTGGGCTACGATCATGAAACCAGCCCCCTTGAAGAACGAATTATGAGAGAAAAGGAAGAACAGGTTCTGGGAGAGCTGGGCATTTCCCGGGAAGAAACCTTTCTGACAGAGGAAACATAATATGACGAAATCTGTATTTGTGTCCATTGTAGGGCGTACCAATGCTGGAAAATCTTCGCTGCTGAATGCAATTGTGGGTGAAAAGATTGCATCGGTCAGCAATAAGCCCCAGACTACACGTACCCGTATTACCGGCATCAAAACCATAGGAGATACCCAGATGGTGTTTATGGATACGCCGGGTCTGCATAAGCCGAAGAATAAGCTGAGCAATCATATGCTCAATTCTGTAAAAAGTGCGGTTTCGGATATGGATGCCGTGCTGTTTGTCATGGACTGCACATGCCGCAGCATGTCGGATGAGGAAACAGAGCTTCTGAACAATCTGATGAAAGCAAAGGCAACGGTTCTGCTGATTCTGAATAAAATTGATCTGCTTCCGAATAAGTCGGAGCTGGTGCATCAGATTACGGAGCTGAATGCAAAATATTCCTTTGCAGCGGTAATTCCCATCAGCGTTTTGGAGCAGGATGGCATTTCCATTGTGGAGGAGGAGGTTGCAAAGCTTGCCTCTGAATCCCCCCATTTTTTTCCGGATGACAAATTCACCGACCAGCCGGAGCGTGTGCTGGCTGCGGAGATGATTCGGGAAAAGCTGCTGCTTGCACTGGAGCAGGAGGTGCCCCACGGAATTGCTGTTGCCATAGAACGGATGGAGGAACGGGAGGATCGGGATCTGCTGGATATGGATGCGGTGATTTACTGCGAGAGAATGTCTCATAAGGGCATTGTAATCGGAAAAAACGGCACCATGCTCAAGCGGATTGCCAGTGCCGCACGGAATGATCTGGAGGCATTTTTTCAGATTCAGGTCAATCTGAAATGCTGGGTCAAGGTAAAAGAGGACTGGCGCAATAAGGAAGGATTGATTCGAAATTTCGGGCTGGCGGATGACGGCGAATAATTTGGCAGCCATAATTTCAAAAGCCCGTCGTATACTATTTCCGGAGGTGACGGTTTATGACACCCTGGGAAATCTTTTGTTCCACCGGAAAAATTGAGGATTATCTGAACTACCGGCAGTTTACTGCCGATGAAGATCATAAGGAGAGGTCTGCTTTTTATGCTGATCACCATGAACGGTCTGGTTCTGCGGGAACGGCAGGCAGGCGATAAAGGTCGGTTTCTTGATATTATGACACAGGAGCAGGGCGTTGTGGAGGTGTTTGTCCGGGGCGCAAAAAAGGTCAACGGAAAAAGCACCTGTGCAACGCAGCTCTTCTCTTATGCTGCTTTTTGTCTGGAACAGCGGGGCGATGCCTGTTATTTTCATAGTGCCAGACCCATCCGGATTTTTTATGGGCTTCGTGAAAATCTGGATCATCTCAGTCTGGCGACTTATTTTTCCGATCTGATTCGCTATGCCGTGCCAAAAGGACGGCAGGAGAATATGATTCTTCGTCTGATGCTGAATACATTGCATTATCTGACAGAGGAAAAACGGGATGAACGAATACTCAAGCCTTTGTTTGAGCTGCGTTTTGCGGCGGAGCTGGGGCTGATGCCGGATGTGCTCATGTGCCCCTGCTGTATGGATTATCTGCCGGAGCGGCTGGTATTTTCCGTTACAGACGGTCATTTTTACTGTGAAGCATGTTATCAGGGCACAGAGGATGCAGCTGCTTTTCCTATGCGCCGCTCTGGTCTGGAAATGATTCGTCATATTGTACTTATGGATTTTGCACGGCTGTTTCATTTTCGTGTCGGTGAAGAAACGCTGCACATAGTTTCGGAATTTGCAGAGGCATTTCTCTGCCATCATTTATCCGTGCATCCCCGTTCTCTGGATTTTTATCACAATTTGAAACGAAATGGTATGAACGATAACAATTTGGAGGTTCTATGAATCTGCATGAAAAAATATTAGAATTAGACAAAATTTTAGAAATGCTTGCAGAGAAGACATCCAATGAGATGTCTCGTGCACTGGCATTACAATTAAGGCCGGAAACCAGTCTCAGCCGTGTGCAGGAGGAGCTGGATAAAACGGCAGAAGCCCTTTCTCTGGCAACACGTTTCGGAACACCGCCCTTTTATGGATTCCGGGATATGTGCATGGCACTGCGTCGGGTAAAGTCCGGCGCACAGCTTTCTTTGAAGGATCTGATGGATATTGCCACTGTGCTGCGGCAGATTCAGGCACTCAGTGACTGGTATGAGCATTGTGCCGGTATGGAGACAGATCTGGATTACCTGTTTACCCAGCTGACACCAGTGCCGTATCTGCTGGAAAAGCTGGAGCGTTCCATTCTGTCGGAGGATGAGATTGCAGATGCTGCCAGTCCGCAGCTTGCAGAAATCCGCCGCAAAATCGGACGCAGTCAGCAGCGGCTCCGGGATACACTGGATAAAATGGTGCGCAGTCAGGATATACAGAAATGCTTGCAGGATACTCGTGTGACTCTGCGTGACGGACGTTTCGTGCTTCCCGTAAAGGCGGAGCACCGGACACAGATTCAGGGTCTGATTCATGATTCCTCTGCATCGGGACAGACGCTGTTCATTGAGCCTATGTCCATTGTAGAGGCGAACAATGACATCCGGCTATTGGAAGGTCAGGAGCAGGAGGAGATGGAGCGCATCATCGGAGAGCTGTGCGCAGATTGTGCAGCTTGGGCAGATGCCATCATCCGGAATCACAGTGTATGTGCGGAGCTGAATCTGTATTTTGCAAAGGCAGAGCTTGCCGCACAGATGAAGGCATTTCCGCCGGTTCTGTCGGATGATGGTGTCATTGACCTGATTCGGGCACGTCATCCCCTGATTCCCGCAGATCGAGTGGTGCCGATTTCATTCTGTCTGGGAGAAAAGCGGAATGTATTGATTATTACCGGTCCCAATACGGGCGGCAAGACGGTTGCCTTGAAAACCTGCGGATTGCTGACGCTGATGACCATGTGCGGTCTGCTGATTCCGGCAGCAGAGGGCAGCCGGATTTCTGTATTCCGTCATGTATATGCCAATATCGGGGATACCCAGAGCATTGAGCAGAATCTGTCTACATTTTCAGCGCACATGAAAGAGGTCATTCATATTCTGGAGGAAGCAGACGATACCTCTCTGGTATTGCTGGATGAGCTGGGTTCGGGTACGGATCCGGTGGAGGGCGCAGCACTTGCGGAAGCGATTATCACCCGTCTCAAGGACAACGGTGCAAAGGTGATGGTATCCACACACTATCAGGAGCTGAAGCTGTATGCCACAGAGCAGCCGGATGTGGAAAATGCCTCCTGTGAATTTGACGTTGTGCATATGCGTCCTACTTACCGGCTGATTATCGGCTCACCGGGCAAGTCCAATGCATTTGCCATTACGGAAACGCTGGGACTGTCCAAGGATGTAATTGCCCATGCAAAATCTCTTGTGAGTGTAGAAAACACCCGTTTTGAAACGGCAGTGGAGCAATTGGAGCAGACACGTCTTGCACTGGAGGAGCAGCTCCGTCAGGCGGAGCATGAAAGGGAAGCCGCAGCAGCCCATGCAAAGGCACTTGCTGAGGAGCAGGAAGCCTTTCGTGAAGAAAAGGCTGCACGGATGGAACAGGTTCGTTTGCAGGCGAATCAGATTATAGAAACGACAAAAGCAGAATCCAATGCGCTTCTGGATGAGCTGGATCAGCTGCGCCGGGAAAAGGAAAAGGCAAATTTCGCAGATGCAGTGTCTGCTGCAAAGGCAGGCAGCAAGCAGCGTCTGAATCGAATGTATGATACAGCCAATCCTCTGGATGACCTGCCTCAGGAGCAGTATGTGCTGCCCCGGCCGCTTATGAGCGGCGATACGGTGATGATTGCGGATACCCGGCAAAAGGGCGTTGTAGTCAGCAATCCGGACAGCAGCGGTCAGGTGTTTATTCAGATGGGTGTTATGAAAACAAAGGTTGCTGTCAAGCGGCTGCGTCTGCTGGAAAATCAGTCTCAGCAGAAACAGCAGAAAAAGCAGCAATCCGGCGGACGAAAGCAGGGGCGTGTTTCTGCTAAGGCAGAGCGCAGCGGTTCCATGGAGCTGGATATCCGGGGGCGTGCCTGTGATGAGGGTGTATATGAGATGGAAGCCTTTCTTGACCGTGCGGTTTTGTCACATATTTCTACCGTGACCATCATCCATGGAAAGGGCACCGGTCTTTTGCGCAAAGCCGTACACCAGCGGCTGAAGCAGTTATCTTATGTAAAATCCTATCGATTGGGTGTATTTGGTGAAGGTGAGGATGGTGTCACCATCGTTACACTGAAATAAAGTGGGCACTCTGATACGAGATTGTGTCGGAGTGCTTTTCAATTTCATAATAGACCTCCTCGGGAACTGGAGAAGTGCCGGATTCCGCAGGATATTTTGCGCCTGACAAAGAGACTCTCCCACAGGAATACTTGGTGTATTTCAAGGGAGAGGCTCAAAGTCAGGCACAAAAGAGACAAGGAAGATGGTGCTTCGTAAGTTTCCGAGGAGGTCTAACAATAAGGAGACAGAGAAATGGAACAATCCGAACGTTCTTTTCTGGGCACCGCAAAGATCAGCTCTCTGATGGGCAAATTTGCGATTCCCAGTATCATTGCCATGCTGGTATCAGCATTATATAACATCATCGATCAGTTATTTATCGGACAGGCAGTGGGCATTGACGGCAATGCCGCAACCAATATTGCCTTTCCGCTGACAACTTCCTGTATAGCCCTTGCATTGCTGTTTGGAATCGGGGGTGCATCCTGTTTTAATTTGTCCATGGGCAGCGGGGATACGAAGCGTGCGGCATATTTTATCGGCAATGCAGCAGGCATGCTGCTCATCAGCGGCTCTGTGCTTTGTATTGTGACACAGCTGTTTTTGCCGCAGCTTTTATGGCTGTGCGGTGCGCAGGGCGGAATTGTTTATGCGTATGCAGAAACTTATGTACGGATTACAGCAATCGGCTTTCCGTTTCTGATTCTGACCACAGGCGGAGGACATCTGATTCGTGCAGACGGCAGTCCTCAGATGACTATGATTTGTAATCTGTTTGGTGCAGTTATGAATGTGATTCTGGATGCACTTTTCATTCTGGTTTTTGGCTGGGGGATGGCAGGAGCTGCATCTGCCACCTTGATCAGTCAGATCAGTTCAGCAGCCATTGTCATTCTGTATCTGCAAAAGTATAAGACTGTAAAGCTGAAGGTATGTCATTTTATCCCTAAGCGTTCTGTTATTGCACGTACATCTGCACTTGGCATGGCATCCTGTCTGAATCAGATTGCGATGATGGTGCTGCAAATTGTCATCAACCAGCTGTTGAATGAATATGGAGCACAATCCAAATACGGAGCCACGGTTGCGCTTGCGTGTGCAGGAATTGTTATGAAGGTTGCACAGGTATTCTTTTCGTTTGTCATTGGTCTGGCGCAGGGCAGTCAGCCCATTGAAAGCTACAATTATGGCGCAAAACAGTATGACCGTGTGCGTGGTGCTTTGTGGATGGCACTGGGTGCAGGCGGAATTTTATCGGTCATTGCCTTTGGACTTTTCCAGCTGTTTCCCCAGCAGATTCTTGCCTTGTTTGGTGAGGGAGATGATATTTATATAGAATTTGGGGTTCGCTTCTTCCGGATTTTTTTGTTCTGTACATTTTTGAATTTTGTTCAGCCCATTGTTTCTACGTTTTTTACATCTATTGGAAAGGCATATAAGGGTGTATTTTTGTCTTTGACCCGGCAGTTCCTCTTTCTGTTGCCGTTGATTCTCATTCTTCCGTTATATTTTGGAATTGACGGTATTCTCTATGCAGCACCGGCAGCTGACCTGCTTGCTTTGCTGGTGACTCTGGTATTTATGATATCCGAGCTGCATCAGATGAAAAAGCAGGAACGCAGTATGCAGACGGTGTGAAGAATTGTTTCTGACGATAAACTATAAATGCGTGATTTTGAAAAAAGTTACATTTGTTTGTATATTCATAATATAGTTCAATAAAATCTGCATTTATTCCATATTGTCGAAATTTGTCGATGAAAAGTGTTTGACAGTCTATCCTTCCCATGATATAATAAAGCTGTCATGAGATGTCATACACTCATAGACATATTCTATGAAACAGCCCCCGATTGTCTTCGGATAGTCGGGGGTTGTTTTTTCGCTCCAGCGGTACGCTGGTTTCGCCGTCTGCGGACGGCGACCAGGGACGCTGTCCCTGGACCCTGCCAGCATTTTTTTGCAAAAAACTGCTGGACCGAAAAAAATTCCTACTTATGAAAAGTGAATACTGTTGCCCTGCTGTCTGCATATTTTTTTCTTGCAAAGAGAAGGATAATGTGCTATAATAAAGAAGAAAGAAAGCTTTGCTGAAAAACAAAATATGATTTTGCAAAGTAAGGAGACAGAATATGATTCGAAAGATTACGTCTGCGGATAAAGAAGTGTTTTTTTCGCTGACAGAACAGTTTTATCATTCGGATGCTGTACTGCATCCGATTCCGGCAGTGTGTCATGAACGGACTTTTGAAGAACTGATGCGGTCAGATGTATATCTGGAATGTCTGATTCTGGAGCAGAACGGACAGACCGCCGGTTATGCACTGCTGAATAAAATGTATACACACGAGATGGGCGGTATGGTCATCTGGATTGAGGAGCTGTATGTGCTGCCGGAATACCGCAGCTGCGGATTGGGCACGGAATTTTTTCAATATCTGGAGCAGCATTATTCCGATGCAAATTTCCGTCTGGAGCTGATGCCGGACAATCAGAGGGCAGCAAAGCTTTATTCAAGAATGGGCTTTGAGCCGCTGACCTATGCGCAGATGGTGAAGAACAAGGAAAAATAACGGAGGAGTTATGGCATATACAAAATCACGTTATCTGGAACAGCTTTCCGAGGCATATCCTACCATCGGACGTGCAACTACGGAGATCATCAATTTACAATCTGTGCTCAATCTGCCGAAGGGAACAGAGCATTTTCTGTCAGATATTCATGGTGAATATGAAGCATTCTCCCATGTGCTGCGCAACGGTTCGGGTGCTGTGCGCAAGAAGATTGACGATGTTTTCGGGCATACGCTGCGTACACAGGAAAAGGTTGCACTGGCTTCCTTGATTTATTATCCCAAGGAGCGCATTGAACTGGTGCGGGATACAGAACCGGATATGGAAAACTGGTATAAGGTGACATTGTACCGTCTGATTGAGCTTTGTAAAGTGCTTTCATCCAAATATACACGAGTAAAGCTTCGGCGTGCGCTGCCGGCTGACTACGCTTATGTGATTGAAGAACTGATTACCGAAAAGCCGGAAGTGCTGGATAAGAAAAATTATTATGATTCCATTGTGGATACGATTATTGAAATCGGATGTGCTGAGCATTTTATTGTCACCCTTTCCAAGCTGATTCAGCATCTGGTCATCGATCATTTACACATCATTGGTGATATTTATGACAGAGGTACCGGTGCGCATTTTATTATGGACCGGCTGTGCAGCTATCATTCACTGGATATTCAGTGGGGCAATCATGATGTGGTCTGGATGGGAGCAGCAGCCGGACAGACGGCATGTATTGCAGCGGTTGTGCGCAACAGTCTGCTCTGCGGCAATTATGACACATTGGAGGATGGCTATGGCATCAATCTGCTGCCGCTGGCACGGTTTGCCATGGATGTTTACGGTGAAGATCCGTGCAGTCCCTTTCAAATCCGGGGAAAAGCAAAGGAACGCAATTCCGAAATTGGTCTTGCTATGAAAATGCATAAGGCCATTGCAGTGATTCAG
The DNA here is from genome assembly GCA_051882115.1 of Ruminococcus sp. Taxonomy (GTDB): domain Bacteria; phylum Bacillota; class Clostridia; order Oscillospirales; family Ruminococcaceae; genus Ruminococcus_C. The sequence goes on from JBJERF010000107.1 coordinate 13,839, forward strand.
TTTAAGCTGGATGGTCAGCTTGCCGCACAGTATCCGGAGTTTGGTATGGAATCACGCAGGCTTCTGCATCGCATGGATCTTGAAAAAGGAACGGTTATCATAGATGATACGGAATATCCGCTGCTGGACAGTCATTTTCCCACGATTGATGCAAAAGATCCTTATGCACTGACACCGGATGAACAGGCAGTTATGAAAAAGCTTCAGTCTGCCTTTGTGCACTGTGAAAAGCTTCAGCGTCATATGCAGCTGCTTTTGAAAAAAGGCGGTCTGTATAAGGTCTATAACGGAAATCTCTTGTATCATGGCTGTGTGCCGCTGAATGAGGACGGTTCGTTTCAGGAGGTACTGGTCTGCGGAAAATATTATAAAGGGCGTGCCCTGTATGATGTACTGGAAAGCTGTGTGCGCAAGGCCTATATTTCCCTGTCTGAAAAGGAAAAGCGTCTGGGACGGGATATGATGTGGTTTCTCTGGAATGCGCCCAGTTCTCCGCTGTTCGGGCGCAGCAAAATGGCGACCTTTGAACGGTATCTGATTGCAGATGAAAAGACCCATCAGGAAAAGAAAAATCCCTATTATTCCTTTATGGAGGATACGGAAACAGCCGAGCGGATTCTTGCGGAGTTTGGTCTGACCGGAGAGAATGCTCATATCATCAACGGGCATGTTCCGGTACATCAGAAGGAAGGGGAGAGTCCGGTAAAATGCGGCGGAAAGCTTTTGATTATTGACGGCGGATTTTCAAAGCAGTATCAGCGGGTAACAGGAATTGCCGGTTATACACTGATTTATAATTCATACGGTCTGATGCTGACGGCTCATGAGCCTTTTGAATCACGGGAAAAGGCGGTCAGTGACTGTACCGATATGGTTTCAAAGCGTGTTGCGGTGGAGCCGACTGCAAAGCGTATTTCCATCGGAGATACCGATGAAGGTGCACGGCTGAAAATGCGGATTGCCGATCTGAAATCTCTCATTTCTGCATATCGTGAGGGTGTTCTTCAGGAACGGGATGAATGATAAGAAGGAGGATTATATGAAGGATTATGGAAATGCGGTGGCACTTTGCGGTGCGCTGGGATGTCTGGTTTTACTGATGATCAGTATGTATTTTTCCGGAACGGATGAGTCGGAAAGCAAGCCGGCATCTGCTGAAATTGTCATAGAGGATGCGTCTGTCTCTCAAAGCACGGATTCTGTACAGAATCAGACGGAGGCTCTTTCCGGTTTGGATACAGAGGAAACCGCAGATGATATGACAGAAGCAGATACCGATGCTTCTGAGGAAGCAATAACGGCAACAGAAACGACTGCTCCCTTTGTAGGACCGCTTACAAAAGAGGAAATGGCACAGACAGAGGTCGTTCTGGATATTCCCGTGGAGGAGCTGCATGCTATGTATCCCGATCATCTGAGTATTGTAGGTGATTCTATTGCAAGCGGTTTTGGAGCCTATGAATTTCTGGAAAACGATTATGATTATACAATCAGCAATCTGGCTTCATGGAGCATTGACGATTATACATTCAGTTATGACGGACAGGAGCTTTCCTATCTGGAAGCACTGCGTCAGGCACAGCCGTCTTATATCTATTTGTCCATGGGGATGAATGATGTAAATATCATTACAGAAGAACAGTATGTGGAAAATTACAGGCAAATTGTGGCTGCTGTTCAGGAAGCCTGTCCGGATTCTGATATAATTGTGGCAGGCATCTCGCCTGTTTCCAATTCTTGCAGTTTCATATCCAACGATGTGCTTCGTTCATTTGATGGGCAGCTGCGGGAAGCAATCGAAGGGATGGATTCTCCCAAGATGCGCTATTTTGATACAGAAATCCTGCTTGCGGATTCTGCAACGGGTGCGCTTCTGGAAGCATATGACGGCGGTGACGGCATTCATCTTTCTTATGCGGCTTATGAAATGCTGCTTGAAAATCTATACACTGTTCTGGATGAAATGCCCATTCCCAGCAGCATGGCTTCGGAATGATCTGCGCTTGAACAGAAAAAATCTGTGAAAGCCGCAAGACTTTCACAGATTTTTTTACATATGCATTTGTTTTTACAAAGCAGCTCAGTCAAATGAATCAAAATCGATTTCATTTAAAATATCTCTGAGTGCCATTACCTCTTCAGCGGACAGGGTAATGCCCTTTCTCATTCTGGTGTGATCCGCATTCCAGTCACGGATATCGTACTTGGGGTCACGGTCATTCCAGCTGACCAGATTCAGCTCCTTTGTCCATCCGCCGGCAAGTTCTGCCAGATCGCCCACATGCTCTGTGATTTCATACTTCAGTTCAGCCATTGTTTTTCTCCTTGTTTTGTATAATCCTGCCAGTTTGCAGTTTCTTTTATTATACAGGAATTGATGTGAAATAGCAACTGCTTTTTTCTATATTTTTTATGTATGCGGTAAAAGAATTTTTTAAGGTTATCAAATTCACCAAAACATTTAAGATTGGTTTAAGTAATATCATCTATAATTACAAGCAGAAGGAATGGATGTGTCTTCAAGGAGGTGATTTTATGGCAATTCAGACATTTGAACGGCGGGAAATCAAATTTCTGCTTTCTGCGGAGCAGTATGCAGCCTTGCAGTCGGTTCTGGATCATTATATGAATCCGGATCCGTATTGTGTAGATGGAAAGACCTATGGCATTTACAATGTGTATTATGATACGGTCAATGACGATCTGATTCGTCAGTCCATTGAAAAGCCATATTATAAGGAGAAAATCCGTTTGCGCAGCTATCTTTCTCCAGCTGGTCTTGGGGATCGTGTGTTCCTTGAAATCAAGAAAAAGATTGGCGGAATTGTCAATAAGCGGCGTGTAACCATGACGCTTCAGGAAGCCAATGATTACATGTTTCATGGTATTCATCCGGCAGACAATGGAAAATACATACAGCGTCAGGTGCTCAGTGAACTGGATGTACTGCTGAGCCGCTATGCAGTTACACCAAAGCAGTATATCAGCTATGAACGTGCCGCCTACTTCGGCAAGGATGACGATGGATTCCGGCTGACTTTTGATAAGAATATTACCGCACGGCGGTATGATGTTTCACTGGAACTGGAAAGCTACGGTGAACAGTTGATTCCTGAAAACGCACGTTTGATGGAGGTGAAAATCTCCAATTCCATGCCAGTATGGCTGGCAGAACAGCTTGCAGCATTGAAAATCTATAAGATCAGTTTTTCAAAGTATGGCAGAGCCTATCAAAACGAAATTTGTTCCAGAATGCAACAGAAAAGGAGCTCATTAACCTATGTTTAATAATATGTTTACAACACTTGCAGCCAATGCAAATACAGACAATTCGCTGGTTTCTACTCTCACCAATGCTGGTTCTTCTGCTACCACGGTTGGTATTATGGATATGCTGGTGACGCTGGGGCTGGGCGTTCTGATGGGCGTTCTGATCAGCATATTATATATCTTTACGCACCGCAAGAGCAGCTATTCTCAGAGCTATGTGCTGACGATTTTGATTTTGCCGGTGATTGTATCCGTTGTTCTGGTTATGATCAACTCCATGGCAAGTGCACTGAGCCTTGCCGGTGTGTTTACCCTTTGCCGTTATCGTACAGTGCCCGGTGATCCGAAGGATATTACGTATGTATTTTTTGCAATGGCTGTGGGCGTAATCTGCGGTATCAATCGTTCAGAATACATCTGGTTTGTATTTGTCTTCTTTATTGTGGTAGCTGCCGTACTTGTGGCTGTGGAAATGACCAGCTTCGGAAAATGCAAAACCAGCTCTATGACGCTGAAGATTACCATTCCGGAAAACATGAACTATGTAGGTCTGTTTGACGGTATTCTGAATCAGTATACAACCAGCTGGAAGCTGAGAAGAATCAAAACCACCAATTTTGGTTCTCTGTTTGAACTGGTATACAGCCTTGAGGTGAAAAACGATGCAGACCAGAAGCAGTTCCTGGATGAGCTGCGCAGTCTGAACGGCAATCTGACGGTTGTACTGACGCTGTTCCGTTATGATGACAAGGTATATGAACAGCAGTAAAAACAGGATGGGGGTACGATATGATGCGATGGAGATTAGTGACTGCCTGTGCAATGAGCATTGTCCTGTTGACGGGATTTTGCGCCTGCGGCAGTCAGGAGGCGGTTTCTGAGGATACAGAAAAGATTGCAGCACAGAGCGTAACAATCGTATCCGGAAGTGATCGTCCCGAAGCAGAGGAAACAGAGGATGAACAGACAACTGCCCAGACAACCGCTGTATCCAGTGTTTCTGTAACAACCACGAAAACAACTCTGACAACGGTTTCAGAAAAAACGACTGTTTCGACAGCAACCACAAAGACAAGTCAGACAGCTACCGTAAAAAATAACAGCAGCAACAGCAATAATAATAGTAATAATAACAGCAGTGCCGAACAGCAGAATTCGCAAGGATCTGGTGAAAGTGCAGCCCCAAAGACAACGACAACAACGACTACCACCACAACAACAACGACTACCACTACCACTACAACAACAGTTGCACCGGAGGATGTGGACAAGTATGTAGATTTTGCTGTCATTGAAAATGGTGATGGATACACCTATGATGGTGCCACACTGAATATTTCATCACCGGGCAGCTATCATCTGTCTGGTACACTGAACGGTATGATTTATATTCAGGTAGGAGACGAAGACAAGGTGAAGCTGCGTCTCAATGGTGTAGGCATTGTGAATACAGGTGCGCCGTGTATTCAGGTGGACAATGCGGACAAGGTGACGATCCATGCAGTAGACGATTCCAGTAACTATATGGAGTGTTACAGCACCAATGCAGACGGAGATGCTGCGATTTTCAGCAAGGACGATCTGAAGATCAAGGGCAGCGGGTCACTCTATGTATTCTGCGATAATGAACATGGCATTTCCTGTAACAATGATCTGGAGATTGAGGATTGTACTTTGACAGTAGATGCAGAAAAAACAGGTATTTCCTCTCATAAATCCATTCTCATTTATTCCGGCAATATTGTCACAAACGGAGATAACTGCGGTATCCGCAGCTGGGATTCCATTTATATTGCAGGTGGTACGGTTACAGCCTGCGGCGGCAAAAAAGCTGCATCCGACCGAGGCGGCATCATTTCTGATACGAACAATTTCTATATTGAGGGCGGTACAGTATTTTCCGTGGGTATGAATCAGACGCTGCCCGGTGGGCAGAATGCAGCACTGGCTGTCTTTCCGGAAGCAATTGCAAAGGAGAATACGGTGGGTGTATCCATGGACGGTATGTCCCTTGCATCTGCCGTGCCCAACAAGAAGTATAATTGTATTTTAATCAGCGATCCCCATTTGTATGCAGGCGGCACCTGCGATGTATGGCTGAATGACCAGCTTTATGATTGCTTTGTTCTGAATGATGGTGTGACACAGGCTGCATTGGATGGCGTGACTGAATAACTTTTGCTTTTTCCTTTCTCACTATATAAAAACGTGTATTTTATAGGCGAACCGCTTATGAAATACACGTTTTTCTTTTTATAAACTTTGAAAATCAAAAACTTGATAGATATTATATATAATACAATTGACAAATTCTATAATTGTGGTATAATATTCAATAAGAACAGATGAGAGAGGGTGTGCTGATGAAGAAAAGTGTATATAGTGTTGTGCTCATGGATCATGTGGTGCAGGCTATCGATGCGCTTGCAGCACGTCAGGGGACGAGCCGTTCCAATCTGATGAATCAGATTCTGGCAGAGCATGTTTGCTGTATGACACCGGAAAAGCGGATGCAGTCTATTTTTTCCGTAATGGAGGAACAGATGAACCAGATGTTCCGGATTCAGATGCAGGCATCGGATGCGATGTTATCCATGCAGAGTGCGCTGCGGTACAAATATCGGCCTACGCTGCGCTATAGCGTGGAGCTGATGCGTGAACCGACAGAAAATCAGATTGGCTGGCTGCGGATTTCCTGCCGTACACAGAATCAGTCGTTGCTGAAAGCCATGGATGCATTTTTCCGGTTCTGGATTCAGCTGGAACAACGGTATGAACCGGTATGCGGACAGATGGAGGGTATGTATGAAATTGCTCCCGGTCGAATGACACGCTGCCTGCTGCGAAGGGAGGAGCTGAGTACAGAGGAAACAGGCAATGCAATCAGTCTGTATATTCATCAATTTGACGAATTGATACAGGCGTATTTTTCGGGCATACAGGAGGAATATCCAGCAGAGATGCTGAAGCAGAAGCTGGAACAGCGGTTTTCTGAACAGCGGCAAAAACAGGAAGTTTTGATTTGAAAACAATAACACGTAAATGGAGGGTATTGCGATGAATGCACAGAAATTCACAGAAAAGTCAATGGAAGCGATCCGCAGTGCAAACCAGGTTGCTGTGGAGTACAATCATACGATGATCGGACAGGTGCATCTGCTGTATGCACTGCTTGGACAGGATGGGGGACTGATCCCACAGCTGCTGCGAAAAATGGAAATTGAGCCGGAAAATGTCTGTCAGATGCTTCAGCAGAAAATGCAGGCAATGCCGGCAGTTACCGGCAGCGGCAGACCGGCAGATGCCGTTTATGTGGCACAGGATGTAGATCAGGCTTTGAATGAAGCGGAAAAACAGGCGGAACGGATGAAGGATGAATATGTATCAGTAGAACATCTGATGCTGGGTCTGTTTGAAAAAGCAAACCGGGATTTGTCCGATGTGTTCCGCACATTTCACCTGACCAAGGATGGATTTTTAAAAGCACTGATGACCGTGCGGGGCAATCAGCGTGTAACGGGACAGAATCCGGAGGAAACTTATGACGTATTGGCAAAATACGGTCAGGATCTGGTAGAGCTTGCACGCAACAACAAGCTGGATCCGGTGATTGGACGTGACAGTGAAATCCGGAACGTCATTCGTATTCTTTCCCGAAAGACAAAAAATAATCCGGTGCTCATTGGTGAACCGGGTGTCGGTAAAACCGCTATTGCCGAGGGACTGGCTCTGCGGATTGTCCGGGGCGATGTGCCGGATAACCTGAAAAACAGAAAGCTGTTTTCACTGGATCTGGGCGCGCTGGTTGCCGGTGCAAAGTACAGAGGTGAATTTGAAGAGCGTCTCAAGGCAGTGCTCAACGAAGTGAAAAAGAGTGAGGGCGGCATTATTCTTTTCATTGATGAACTGCATACCATTGTAGGCGCAGGTAAGACGGATGGTGCCATGGATGCAGGCAACCTGCTGAAGCCTATGCTGGCACGAGGCGAGCTGCATTGCATTGGTGCGACAACGCTGAATGAATACCGCCAGTATATTGAAAAGGATGCTGCACTGGAGCGTCGTTTCCAGCCGGTTATGGTAGATGAACCGACCGTGGAGGATGCCATTTCCATTCTGCGTGGACTCAAGGAACGGTATGAGGTGTTCCACGGTGTAAAGATTCAGGATCAGGCACTGATTGCAGCAGCCACTTTGTCTGACCGTTATATCTCGGATCGTTTCCTGCCGGATAAGGCAATCGACCTTGTGGATGAGGCATGTGCCCTGATTCGTACGGAGATGGATTCTATGCCTACAGAGCTGGATGAAATTCAGCGGAAGATCATCCAGCATGAAATTGAGGAGGCAGCACTGAAAAAGGAAGAGGATCAGCTGTCGCAGGAGCATCTGCGTGAGGTACAGCAGGAGCTTTCTCAGATGCGTGAGCAGTTCCATGAAATGAAAGCAAAGTGGGAGAATGAGAAAACGGGTATCTCCAAGGTACAGAAGCTTCGGGAAGAGCTGGAAAAGGTCAGCGGTGAAATTGATCGTGCCGAGCGTGAGTATGATCTGAACCGTGCAGCAGAGCTGAAGTACGGCAAGCTGCCGCAGCTGAAAAAGCAGCTGGCTGAGGAAGAGGAAAAGGCAGAGCAGCAGAAAAATGATCGGAAGCTTTTGCGTGACAAGGTGACAGAGGAGGAAATTGCCCGTATTGTAGCACGCTGGACAGGAATTCCTGTGGCAAAGCTCATGGAGGGTGAACGTGAAAAGCTGCTGCATATGGAAGAAATTCTGCATCAGCGTGTAATTGGTCAGGATGAAGCGGTAGAAAAGGTCAGCGATGCCATTCTGCGCTCCCGTGCAGGCATTCAGGATCCCAACCGACCGCTGGGTTCCTTCCTGTTCTTAGGTCCTACCGGTGTGGGCAAGACCGAGCTGGCAAAGGCATTGGCAGAAGCTTTGTTTGATGATGAATCCAACATCGTCCGCATTGACATGAGTGAATATATGGAGAAATTCAGCGTGAGCCGTCTGATCGGAGCACCTCCCGGATATGTAGGCTATGAGGAAGGCGGTCAGCTGACAGAGGCGGTTCGGAGAAAGCCCTATTCTGTGGTGCTGCTGGATGAGGTTGAAAAGGCACATCCGGATGTATTCAATATCCTTTTGCAGGTACTGGATGACGGACGGATTACAGATTCTCAGGGTCGGACGGTTGACTTTAAGAATACGATTATTATACTGACCTCCAATCTGGGTTCGCCTTATATTCTGGAGGGAATTGAACCGGACGGCAGCATCTCGGATACAGCACGGGCACAGGTGGATCAGCTTCTGAAGCAGTCCTTCCGTCCGGAATTCCTGAATCGTCTGGATGAGATTGTATTCTACAAGCCTTTGACAAAGACGGAAATCTACAGCATTGTAGATCTGATGCTTGGGGGCTTGAAGAAACGTCTGGGCGAGCGTCAGCTGGGTCTGGAGGTAACGGATGCCGCAAAGGACTTCATTGTTTCTCAGGGATACGATGTAAACTATGGTGCACGTCCTCTGAAGCGTTTCATCCAGCAGAAGCTGGAAACGCTGGCAGCAAGAATGATTGTTTCAGAAGATCCGGCACCGGGTACAGTCATTCATATTGATTTTGACGGAAGATCGCTGGCTGCAAGGTAATGGTTTGATTCAGAGTGTTTTTCCATAAAAAATTGTCAAAAAAAGAACGATATTCCGTGCAAATGTCAGTTTTCTCCGAAAATCTTGACAAATGAAATAGAATAGTATATAATGCCAATAGACTATTTTTTTTGGAGGATATCAGAATGACGAAAGCAGACTTGATTCAGAAGATACAGGAAAAGAACGATTGTACCAAGAAGCAGGCTGAGAGTGCGGTAAACAGTGTATTTGCTGTAATTGCCGATGCACTGACTGCCGGTGACAAGGTAACTGTGTCGGGCTTCGGTTCCTTCGAAGTACGTAATCGTAATGCAAAGGAATGTAAGAATCCGAGAACGGGTGAAACCATTCAGGTTCCGGCTTCCAAGGCACCTGTATTTAAGGCAAGCAAGAATCTGAAGGAAGCTGTAAATCAGGACTAATTTTTTAGGAGGAAACACAAATGAGCGCAAGAAATGTGAAGAAGAAGGCAGAAACTGCTGCAAAGACAGCAGCTGTAGAGACAAAGGCTGCACCGGTTGTAGAAGCACCGGTTTCTGAAGCACCGGCTGCTGCTGAGAAGAAGGCTGCTCCGAAGAGAGCTTGCAAGAAGGTAAGCATGGAGCTTCAGTTCAATGGCAAGAGCATTGATGCTGCATCTCTGGAAGGTCTGGCTGTTGCTGACTGGATGGAAAAGACCCAGAATGCAAAGGCTGCTGCAAAGAACATCAATCTGTATGTAAAGCCGGAAGAAAGTGCTTTGTATTATGTGATTGAAGGTACAGACGGCAAGGTTGAGCTGTAATTCAGCATTTGCTGTTATAAAGAATCAGCGGGATGACTTCAGGTTGTCCCGCTTTTTTTATTAGACCTCCTCGGAATCTGGCACTTCTCCAGTTCCCGAGGAGGTCTATTGAAAAAGAACCGCTGTTATGATGCAGCGGTTCTTTTTTTTGAGGTGTATGCATAAGATGAAGTAAAGAAGCAGCAAAGGAGACAGAAAAATGATTGAATTACAACAGGAAAAGACGCCGGAGGAGCAGTGCTTTTCTTATTTTGCCCCCAGAATCCGTGCAGCAGTACAAGCCATCTGTGCCGGAGACCGCAGCCGTTTGCAGGAAATCCGGATACGTGCAGGACGCCCCCTTGCGGTCAGTCTGGGCGGCAAGGAGCATTTTGTCATGATCAGCGGTAATCTGACAGATTATCCAAAGCAGGGCGTCATGGTGACACGGGGAGAGGTGGAAGAAACCTTTCGTGCGGTGTGTGAATATTCGGTCTATCGGTATGCACAGGAATTGAAGGAGGGGTATATTACTCTGCGGGGAGGTGCCCGTGTAGGAATTGCAGGGACAGCCGTTTATGAGAATGGTGTTTTGTCTCGTATGCGGGATGTCAGCAGTCTGAATTTTCGGATTCCCCGTCAGATGAAAAATTGCGCCGTTCAGCTGGCAGAACAGACATTGGCACACCATAAAGCGGGACTTTTGATTGCAGGAGTAGCCGGTGCCGGAAAGACCACTATGCTTCGGGATTTATGCCGGATTCTGGGGGGATGCGCCCGGGTTTCCCTGATTGATACCAGAGGAGAGATTGCTGGTGTGCTGCATGGCATTCCGCAGTATGATGTGGGTTTTCATACGGATGTATTTGACGGATTCCCAAGGAGTGAGGGGGCTTATACAGCATTGCGTGTCATGACGCCGGATTATATTGTCTGTGATGAAATCGGTACGCCTGATGATGCAGAAGCTCTGCTGCAACTGCATGGCTGCGGTGTACATATTATTGCAACTGCACATGCAGGCAGTATGGAGGATGTGGCACAGCGCACGGCTTTGCGCACCTTGATCGATGCAGGGGTTTTTGATTACATTGCCCTGTTGGGAAACGGCATCCATCAGGGAGAGCTTCAGAAGGTACGGCGGGTGAAAGCACCATGCTGAAATTGCTGGGATTATTCTGTGTGGTGCTTTGCGGAGCTGGCTGTGGCTTTGCCGCTTCTGCTGCACTGCGCAGACAGGTTGTGTTCTGTGATACACTCCGGTTATTTCTGGAGGAACTGGGGATTCTCATGCGCTGGAACGGGGACACGCTGCCGGTTTTGCTGGGTGATCTGGCAGACAAGCAGACTTATGCCCCTCTGACTTTTCTGAAAAATGTGATACCGCAGCTGGAGAAAGGCATTGTTTTTTCGGAAGCATGGAAAGCGGCCATACAGTCCATGAGAAGATTGCCGGAGGAGCTGCGCCGTCTGCTTTTGTCGCTGGGAGAATCGCTGGGGACAAGCGATTTGGAGGGGCAGATGAAAACCCTTGCACAGCATCAGCAGCAGCTGAGCAGGATTTGTCAGTCGGCAGCGGAGCAGTATCATAAAAAAGGCAAGCTGTATCGAAGCATAGGATTGCTGGGAGGTATGTCGGCAGCACTTCTGCTCTGCTGACAGAAAGGACGGAGCTGTGGAAATTGACTTGGTTTTTAAAATCGCCGGAGCAGGTATTATTGTTGCCGTTCTGAATCTGGTGCTGCGCCGTGCAGAGCGTGATGAACAGGCGATGATGACCACACTGGCAGGATTGATTGTGGTGCTCATGCTGCTGGTCGATGAAATTGCCTCTCTCTTTGAGAAGATCAAATCGGTGTTTGGCTTATGATTGCAGAAACAAGCAGTGCTGCGGCACTTTGTATCATCGGTGCAGTCATTGCCACGCTGCTCAAGCAATACTGTCGGGAACAGGCTGTTTTTTCGTCCATTGCAGTCTGTGTTCTGGTGGTTATGGCGGTGATTACCTGCATATCGCCCATTGCGGAGAAAATGGCACTTTTGTTTGAGCAGACCCAGCTGGATATGAGCTATCTGCAAACGCTCTGGAAAGCAGTGGGCATCTGCTATATGACGGGCATTGCAGCGGATCTATGCCGTGACAGCGGTGAACAGGCATTGGCATCGGTTGCAGAGCTATGGGGGAGAATCTCCCTGCTTCTGCTGACGCTTCCCATGATGGATTCTTTATTGAATCTGATGACAGGAGTGCTTGGATGAAACGGATGATAAAAATGGGCATACTACTGGTAGCAGCAGGAATTTTGCTGCTTTCAGGCATGCTGACTGTATCTGCCGAAGAGCCGCCCATATCAGAGGAACTGATTTCCGCCAGCGGCGCAGATGAACTGACGGATGATCTGGATGCAGATGTACAGGCTGTGCTGGACAAGTATGGGATAGAAGCAGGAAATCCGGATGCTGTGGATCAGCTGGGTGTCTGGGAGGTGCTTCATGAGCTGCTCTATACGATCATGCAGCAGATCCGATCACCCTTGCAGATATTCCTTACGCTCATGGCGGTGATTGCCTTTACTGCACTTTTGCAGGGCATGCAGGGAGGCCTTCGGGGCGGTATGCAGCAAATGAGTAATATGGTTGTGGTTATGGCAGCAGCGGCTGCCTGTATTCCGCAGATATGCAGCTGTTTTTTGCGTGTCAAGGAAACGCTGACGCAGTGCACAGATTTTATGTCTGCATTTACGCCGGTATTTGCGGGCATTCTCATTACGAGCGGAAGTCCCGGTGCTGGTCTGGGTTATCAGACAGCCGTTTATGCACTTGTCAATGTGATTCTACAGGTGATCGGGTCTGTGCTGCTGCCGGTGCTGAGTATGTGCTTGGCTTTGTCCATTGCCGATGCCGTAAGCCCCCATGTATCACTCAGCGGATTGCTTCGTTTTTCGAAAACCTGTGTGACATGGCTGCTGGGCTTTTTGATGACGGTTTTTCTGGGTGTATTGTCGGTGCAGGGGATTGTCCGTGGGGCAACAGATTCCTTTGCCACGAAAACGGCACGCTATGTGGTATCGAATTTTGTTCCCTTTATCGGAGGGGCTGTTTCAGATGCCTACAGTACCGTTCTGGGCAGTCTCAAAATTCTGCGCAGCACCACAGGCTTTGTGGGCATTGTGACACTTTGTATTTTATTTTTGCCGATTCTGTTGCAGCTGATTCTGTATCGTTTTGCCATCAGCGGAGCAGCGGCTGTTGCAGAGTTATTTTCAGCAGAATCTCTGACAAGACTTCTGCGGGGCATGGAGCAGACTCTGCAAATGACGCTTGCGGTGCTGATCTGCTTTGCTGTGATGTTTCTGGTAGCCATTACGCTGGTGCTGCTGCTGAGCAGCGGAGGTGCGTCAGGATAAGAGCCTGCCTGGGGATTTTTGCCTTGAAACCAGCGAAAATCCCCTCGAAAATCTGCGCACGTCAAGATACGAAACAGGCTCTAAGGGAGGGATGAATGCCGTGGAATCCATGAAAGCAGTTGTTATATCTGCCTGTGTCATGAGTCTGGTAATCGGGATGATTCAGGCTGTTGTGCCCAGCGGAAAATATGAACGGCAAATCCGGTTGTTTACAGCCTGTCTGATGCTGATTGGCATTCTTTCACCGCTGTTGGATGGTATTCGGAAAATTTCTCCTGATTGGGATCAGACGGTTTTGGAGTCGTATACTGAAAATCTGGAGGGGGCATCCGAACAGCAGGTGCTTGCCCTTGCACAGGAGGAGGTTGCAGCAGTTCTTCAGAAAGAGCTTGCATCCCAGGCCATACCATGCAGCCGTTTGTCCGTAGAAATGCATATTGATGAAACAGATTGCATAAGTATTAGCAGTGTAACGGTGGTCAGCACTGTACCGGAAAAGGCAGAAGCTGCCATCCGGCGATATTTCGGAAAGGATGTGGAAATCTATGCCGATGATCATTCCTGAACGGATCAAAAAGCTGTTTCACGGAGAAAATGCCATGCGTGCATTGGTTATGGTGGGACTGGCAGGGCTTTTGTGCATTCTGCTGTCCTCTCTGATGCCGGATGAAAAGGAAACGCAGTCCGCAGCAACAAAAGCAGATGCCGTACAGGCAGATGAATCGTCTTTGCTGTCACAGGTGCAGTCTGCGGAAGCTTATGCAGAAGCATTGGAACAGCGTCTGGAGGAAATGCTGATGCAGATAGAGGGCGTGGGCAGCTGTCGTGTGATGATTACCGTATCCGGCAGTGCATCCTATTCCTATGCACAGGATTCACAGCAGCATATACAAAGTGATGAGCAGGAAATTCAGCGTGAACACGTAATTTTAGATGAGGAAGCCGGTGACACAGCCCTTGTGGAGTATATTGCAAATCCGGAGGTCATCGGTGTCATTGTGGCGTGTGAAGGAGGGGAGCAGTATGTGGTGAGAGAACAGATTTATGAAGCGGTAAAAGCCGTTCTGGACGTTCCGTCCAATCGCATATGTGTCACAAAACGAATTCATGAAAGCGGGGAAAACTGATGAAAAAGCCATCATTGATCATTGGAAAGAAGCAGATTATTCTGTCCTGTCTGACACTGATGCTTGCCGTGGCAGTATATGTCAATTATGCCATGACCAAAGGAGACGGTGTTGTGGAGTCCACGGATACAGCAGATTTAAAAGGGAATGTTTCCTATGGAGATACAGAGTTTGTCAGTGCAGGCACAGCAGAAAATCCCACAGAGGCTGCAAGTGGGGAAAGCGCATCTGAAGCATCCGCAGAAGCATCGGCAGAAAATGCGGCTGCACAGGAAGACGGCAGCTTTGAGCTGTCTGCACAGGCAGAGGGACAGTCTGCGGAGGACTATTTTGCACAGGCACGTCTGGAGCGTACCGCAAGCCGTGATGAAAGCGTTGCCACCTTGCAGTCCATTATGGGCGGCGGAGACCGGACAGACGATGAACTGATTACAGATGCCATTGCAGCAGTGGAGACCTCTCAGCTCATTCAAAGCGAAAGCAATATTGAATCCATTGTAAAATCCATGGGATATCAGGACTGTATTGTCTATCTGGATACAGACAGTGCCAAGGTCGTGGTTCAGACAGAAGGACTGGATGCTGCACAGGCGGCAGCCATCAAAGATGTGATTCTGGGAGAGGTTACAATTCCCGCAGAAAATATTCGACTTTTTGAGGTGAAGTAGTTGTAATATCCGATTTTTTTTGGTATAATAGAAATATGTAACCCTGAAAGAAAAGCTGTGCGTCAATAACAGTCGGTGCAAAGGCAGGCATGCTGCTGCTTTTTCGGCAGTATTCCTGCGGCTTTGCAAGACGTTGAATTTTGGAGGTAAATATGACAAGTAATGTAGCAATGACGAGACATGAGGTGCGGGAATGTGCCTTTCTGATTCTGTTTGAAATGACATTTCGTGAGGATGAGCCTGTACAGGAGATGTACGAATTGGCAGAGGAGGTACAGGATCTGACGGTCAATGATGCAGTGAAAGAAATGGTAGAGGGCGTTCTTGTACATAAGGATGCACTGGATGCCATCATTGCAGAATACAGCAAGAAGAGAAGTCTGAGCCGGCTTCCGAAAATGAATCTGACCATTCTGCGTCTGGCACTGTATGAGATTTTATATGATGATACCATGCCCGATAATGTTGCCATTTCGGAAGCAATTACCCTTTCCAATGCCTATTCTTATCAGGAGGACACGGCATTTATCAACGGTGTGCTGGGTGCCTATACCCGTGAAAATCGGCGTGGGGCAGAATCCGCCCAGACGGCTGAGAATGCCGTGGAAAGCGAAGAAAATGTCTGAATTTCTGGGGCTGGATACCAGCAATTATACAACATCCTGTGCTGTGTGGGCTCCGGATTTGCATGTCATGCGGCAGGAGAAGCAGCTGCTTCCTGTAAAGGAGGGAGAAGCAGGTCTGCGTCAGAGCGATGCGGTATTTCATCATACCAAGCAGCTGCCGGAGCTGCTGGAGCGTCTGCTTCCGGAGCCGCTTACCCAGCTGAAAGCCATTGGTGTATCGGTACGTCCTCGGAATGCCGAGGGCTCTTATATGCCCTGCTTTCTGTGCGGACAAGGACTGGCACACAGCATCGGTGCAGTTACGGGCGCAAGGGTGTATGAAACCTCTCATCAGATCGGGCATATTCTGGCAGCTCTGTATTCTGCCGGACAGCTGGCACTTCTGGCAGAACCTTTTCTGGCGTTTCATGTCAGCGGCGGTACAACGGACTGTCTTCTGTGCGAGCCGGACAAGGAACAGCTTCTGCGGATTACTCAGCTGGGCACCTCGCTTGATTTAAAGGCAGGACAGGCAGTGGATCGTGTCGGACTGATGATGGGCTTGTCATTCCCCTGCGGCAAGGCATTGGAGGCTCTTGCTGTGCAGAGCGACCGCAGATGGAAGATCCGACCGGTGCTCAAGGAGGGCAGCTGTTGTCTGTCCGGACTTCAGAATCAGTGCCAAAAGCTGCTGGAGGAGGGCGTATCTCATCCGGATGTGGCACGGTACTGCCTGAAAGCTGTGGAGGAAACGATTTCTGCCATGACAGCAGATGCCTTGAAAAAGACCGGCAGTCTGCCGGTGGTCTATGCAGGCGGTGTGATGTCCAATCAGCTCATACGCAGCGTACTGGAGGAGCGGTTCGGAGCCTATTTTGCAGAGCCTGCATTCTCCTGTGACAATGCAGCCGGCACTGCCGTATATGCAGCACTTCGGGAGGGAGGATTGTAATATATGCCGATTTTAACCATATCCCAACTGAATCGTTATGTTGCATTTAAGCTCAAGGAGGACAAGGCAATCAACGGTATTCTGGTTCGGGGAGAAATTTCCAACTTTGTTCGTCATACCCGTTCAGGGCACTGCTATTTCACACTCAAGGATACAGAAAGTGCCGTAAAAGCAGTCATGTTCCGTTCTATGGCACAGCGTCTGCGCTTTCAGCCCCAGGATGGCATGCATGTGATTGCAGCCGCCTCTGCTTCTCTGTATGAACGGGACGGCAGCTTTCAGCTGTATGTTACGGATATGCAGCCGGACGGCGTGGGTGCTCAGCAGCTTGCTCTTGAAAAGCTGAAAATGAAGCTGACGGAAATGGGTGTATTTGATGCAGCCGGAAAGCGACCTATTCCGTCCTATCCGAAGAAAATCGGTGTGGTGACCTCTGCAACAGGTGCAGCAGTGCATGATGTGATTCAGGTCATAGGGCGGCGATATCCTCTGGGCATTCTGGAGATTTTTCCGGCGCAGGTGCAGGGAGAGGCTGCACCGCAGTCTATTTGTCATGCCATCCGTGCCGCAGAGCAGGCAGGTTGTGATGTGCTCATTGTGGGACGAGGCGGCGGTTCTGCGGAGGATCTCTGTGCTTTTAATACAGAGCCGGTGGTAATGGCAGTCTATCAGTGCAGCGTACCGGTTATATCAGCAGTGGGGCACGAAACCGATGTGACCCTGACGGATGCTGCGGCGGATTTGCGTGCGCCCACACCCTCTGCGGCAGCAGAGCTGGCGGTGCCGTCCATAGAGGAAATGAAGCATCTTCTGGAGCAGCGAACCAGACAATTACAGCAAATATTTGGCATGTACATGGAGCAGCGTGAAAATCGTTTGCAGCAGCTCATACAGCAGCTGCATCGTGTGTCACCGCAGCAGAAGCATATGCTGGCAGAGCAGCAGCTTGCACATTTGAAAAGCCGTCTGGAGCAGGGGATGAAAAACCGGATGCAGGCAGAGGAAGCGGCTTTGCAAAAAGAAATGGCAAGGCTGGATGCACTCAGTCCATTGAAGATTCTGTCACGGGGTTATGCGCTGGTGTATCAGCAGGATACACTGGTGCGTGATGCAGCAGATGTAAAAGCGGACGAGCATCTGACTGTGCGTCTGAGCCGGGGACAGCTGCTGGTTCAGGTATTGGAACGAAAGGATGATCAGGATGACATTTGAGGAAAATCTCAGTGCCCTTTCCGAAATTACAAAGAAATTGGAAGAAGGCACTTTATCTTTGGAGGAGTCTGTAACACTTTATCAGAAGGGAATCGCCCTTTCTGCTCAGTGCAGCCGTCAGCTGGAACAGGCACGTCTGCAAATTGAGACACATCCGGAACAGGAGGAATCCATATGAACACAGTACATACAGAACAAATGAAAGACGATATCATACAGATTGAGGAAGCCATGAAACGGCTTCTTCCCTACGGGGAGGATGTACAGCGTCAGGCAAGGGTGATTGATGCCATGCGTTATTCTCTGGAGGCTGGCGGTAAGCGGATTCGTCCGGTTCTGGTGCTGGAATTCTGCCGTCTGTGCGGCGGTGATATACAAGCAGCACTTGCCCCTGCAGCGGCACTGGAGATGATTCACACATTTTCTCTGATTCATGATGATTTGCCGGCTATGGATAATGATGACTATCGCCGGGGCAGAAAGTCCTGTCACAAGGCGTTTGATGAAGCAACAGCCATTCTTGCAGGAGATGCCTTGTCTATCCATGCATTTTCTGTTCTTGCAGAGGATCCTGTGCTGGATGCAGAAAAGAAAATCCGTCTGATTCAGGTGCTGAGTGAAATGTCCGGCTATAAGGGCATGATTGGCGGACAGGTTATGGACATGGAAAATGAGCAGCGTGATGACGTGGATCTGGAGAATCTCCGTGCCATGTGTGCCGGAAAGACGGGTGCATTGATACGCAGCGCATGCCGTATGGGCTGTATTGCCGGCGGCGGCTCTGAGGAGATGATGGCTCTTGCCGATCGCTATGGTGCCTGTCTGGGTCTTGCTTTCCAGATTGTAGATGATATTCTGGATGTAACCAGTACAACAGAGGTGCTGGGCAAGCCTGTGGGCAGTGATGCAGCATCTCACAAAACGACTTTTGTCACTTTAATGGGGATTGAAGCTGCACAGGAACTGGCAAAGCAGCTGACAGACGAGGCAATCCGTATTTTGGAGCAGTTTGATGAACATTCGTTTTTAACAGCTCTGACACATGATTTGCTGGTGCGAATAAAATAAGGGGAAAGCGGCATCCTGAACCGCTGAAATAAGATCATGAAAAGAATTGATAGGAAAAATTCCATTCCAAACGGAGCCAGTTTGCTGGAAACACTGCATCTTCCGGAAGATGTGAAAAAACTGACACCGCAGCAATGTCAGCGGCTGTGTCATGAGATCCGCACCAAACTGATTGCAACGGTATCCAAAACCGGCGGTCATCTGGCATCCAATCTGGGTGTGGTGGAGCTGACTGTGTCGCTGCACCGTGTATTCGAGTCGCCGAAGGATTCATTCGTCTGGGATGTAGGGCATCAATGCTATACACATAAATTATTGACGGGACGTTATACACAGTTTGATACATTGCGTCAGGAAGGCGGTATTTCCGGTTTCCCGAAGCCCACAGAATCGGAGCATGACGCATTTATCAGCGGTCACAGCAGTACAGCGATTTCCGTTGCTGCCGGTATTGCCGAAGCAAACCGGCTTCGGGGCGACCTGCATCACACCATTGCCATTGTAGGAGATGGTGCTATGACAGGCGGTCTTACTTATGAGGGACTGAACAATGCCGGAAAGGTCAAGAATAACCGGCTGATTGTGATTCTGAATGATAATGAAATGTCCATTTCCAGAAATGTAGGTTCTCTTGCAAAATATCTGGCATCCATACGTGGTTCAGAAAACTATGTAAAAACGAAGAAAAGGGTGGAGCGTAAGCTGACCAGCAGTGCCATTGGTGTACCTGTGGCGAAGTTTATCAAGAATTCCAAGGATGTGCTGCGTGACACGGTTTTTCGGGGCTCTACGATTTTCGAAGATCTGGGTTTTGTGTATCTGGGTCCGGTGGACGGGCATAATGTGGAAGAGCTGGATGAGGTGCTGCTTGCTGCCAAAAGCTACGAATGTCCTGTACTGGTTCATGTGAATACCGTAAAGGGACGGGGCTATGAGCCATCGGAGAACAACCCGGGCGAATACCACGGTGTATCCAGATTCAATATTGAAACGGGCAATCCGGAGGTTTCGGGCAAGGATACATTTTCAGATGTATTCGGAAAATATCTGGTGCATGCAGCGAAAAAGGATGAGTCCATCTGTGCCATTACGGCAGCCATGGAGCACGGTACAGGTCTGCATTACTTTTCCAGAATATTTCCGAAGCGTTATTATGATGTGGGCATTGCAGAGCAGCATGCAGTGACCTTTGCGGCATCTCTGGCAAAGCGTGGCCTTTTGCCGGTATTTGCCGTCTATTCGTCCTTTTTGCAGCGTGCTTACGATCAGCTGATGCACGATGTTGCCATCAGCAGAGCTCATGTGGTACTGGGGATTGATCGGGCTGGTGTGGTCGGAGAGGACGGAGAGACACATCACGGATTGTTTGATGTATCTTTTCTGAGTACCATTCCCAATACCACCATTTATGCGCCGGCATGCTATGATGAGCTGCATCTGTGCATGAATCGTGCCATGTATGAAGATACGGGGCTTGCCTGTGTGCGTTATCCGAGAGGGGCTGATCGTACCCAGTTTGATAAAACGGTGCTCAATGCAGATTATACCCATATTGCAGGAAAAAAGACGGATACCCTGTTGATTTCCTATGGTCGGATTTATGACCATCTGTTTCAGGCACACCGCACGGCAGAGCAGGAGGGCATCTACTGTGATATGCTCAAGCTGACACGGATTTTCCCCATGGATCAGATGATTGTATCCATTGCAAAATCCTATGCACATATTATCTTCTTTGAGGAAGCCTACTATTATGGCGGCATTTCTGAGCAGCTGGGCACGCTGCTTCTGGAAAATGGCTATCAGGGCACCTATCAGCGCATTGCACCGAAGACATTTATTGCGCAGGCATCCATGGATGCGCAGTTTGAGCAGATGGGTCTGAGCAAAAACGCTATGCTGAAAACCATCCGGCAGGTATGCGGAAAGGATCCGGCACATGGCACGGCTTGATGTGGTACTGATAGAAAGAGGCTTTGCCGCCAGCCGGCAGCGAGCACAAGAGCTGATTGCCGGTGCGCAGATTTATGTAGACGGCAAGGTTTGCACAAAGGCTTCCAGACAGGTAGATGAACATACGGAGATTACCATGACAGGCAGCGGTCTTGCCTATGTGGGGCGGGGCGGTCTGAAGCTGGAAAAAGCACTTGTCTTGTGCAGGATTTCGCTCAGCGGCTGTGTCTGTATGGATATCGGCGCATCTACGGGAGGATTTACCGATTGTATGCTGCAAAATGGTGCAGCCAAGGTGTATGCAGTGGATGTGGGGCATGACCAGCTGGCACAGCAGCTCCGAATGGATGCCCGTGTGGTAAATCTGGAGGGGACAGATATCCGGAAGCTATCCGAGGATGCAGTTTCTGAATCCGTGGATTTTATTTCAGTGGATGTTTCTTTTATTTCCCTGCGGCTGATTCTGCCGTCCGTGGTACGGTTTCTGCGCAGGGATGGCATGGCTTCTCTGCTCATCAAACCACAGTTTGAAGCAGGCAGAGAGCAAATCGGCAAGCATGGGCTTGTAAAATCCCAGAAGGCACATATTCGTGTTCTGGAGCAGCTTTTACAGGCATTTTCAGAAAACGGTTTATCCCTGCGGATGCTCTGTCCGTCTCCTATTCGGGGGGGCACAGGGAACGTGGAATATCTGGCTGTTGTAACCCGTTCCGATGAGGCACCGGTTGCTGTGGATGTATACCAGATTACAGCAGATGCATTTTCTCAGAAATAAAGGATGAGGGAGCGTTCAGATTGAAGGCAGTTATATTTCCGAATTTACAAAAGTTTCATGCACTTTCCTGTGCACGGAGCGTGTGTGATGTGCTGCATGAGCATGCATTTGAGGTCATTGCAGATCCTCAGCATCAGGCTTTGTTTTATGATAAGGCATTTGTGCAGTATGTGCCTTTCGAGCAGGCAGTACGGGCAGTGGATTTTGCCATTGCCATCGGCGGAGATGGTACCATTCTGCGGTGTGCCAAGATGCTGGTAGGTTCAGAGACAAAGCTTCTGGGCATCAATACAGGAACACTGGGCTTTATGGCATCCATGGAACCGGCGCAGCTGCATGAAATCGCACGTCTGCGGACAGGAGATTATCGTGTTTCCAGAAGAATGATGCTCTGCGGCGATCTGACCGATGAAACGGGGCATGTGTTTCAGCAATTTACGGCTTTGAATGATATCGTTCTGGCACGGCAGTTTGCCCGTGTGATTGATTTTTCCGTATATCGGAATGAGGTGCTTCTGGGGCAGTATCGTGCGGACGGTGCCATTTTCAGCACCCCTACAGGCTCTACTGCCTATGCGCTGTCAGCCGGGGGCTGTGTCATTGAGCCGGAGTTTTCCTGCATTGGCTTTACCCTTGTATGTCCTCATTCTCTGGCAACACGGCCGATTTTATTTTCACCGGAAAGCAAGCTTTGTGTGCATCTGTCTGCCGGAGATCCCCATGCAGTTTATATTGCTTCGGATGGTGAAACGCCCGTCCCCTTTGATCCGCATCAGCAGCTTACCATTTATCGTTCGGAGCATACCATTCAACTGGTGGATCTCAGCGGCAATACATTTTTTGATTCACTGAACCGGAAGATGACACATTCTTTAAAAGAAAACAGCGGCTTTGAAAATGGCGGAGGTTTTTTATGAAAAAAGAGCGACACGCATGGATTCTGCGGTTGATTGCAGAAAACGAGGTGCGTACACAGGAGGATTTACAAAAGCTTCTTCTGATGCAGGGAGTATCGGTCACACAAGCGACGCTTTCCCGGGACATTCATGAGCTGAAGCTGACGAAGCAGCATGTGGGGGGAAAATTCCGTTATGTTCGTCCGGATGCGCCGGCGGTAACGGACGGCATCATCCGTGAGGCAGTTCTGGATGCAGATTTTGCCGGACATATGGCTGTGATTCACTGTCGTCCGGGTATGGCACAGGCAGCCTGTGCGGCACTGGATGCCATGCAGAAAAGCGATGTTGTGGGGACCATTGCCGGTGATGATACGATTTTTATTCTTATGCGTGGAGAGCAGCAGGCAGCAGCCATTGCAGCGCAGTTCAAGGCAGGCAAGGCTTTGCAAACGGATCAGGATTGAGGCGTTTTCTATGTTAACTGAATTGTATATTGAAAATCTGGCGGTTATTGAAAAGGCACGGATTCCATTTTGCGGAAATTTCAATGTATTTACCGGCGAAACAGGTGCCGGAAAGTCCATACTGATTCACGGAATCCATGCTGTGCTGGGGCAGCGTGTAACGAAGGATATTGTTCGTACCGGCTGTAATAAGGCAGTGGTTTCGGCATTGTTTCAGCATATCGGTGAACCGGTCCGGCAGGTGCTGGAGGAACTGGGAATCGACTGTGAGGATGAACTTCTGCTGACACGTGAAATTTTTACAGACGGCGGAAGCACGGCGAGAATCAATCATAAAACGGCAACAGTGGGGGCGCTGCGTCAGCTGGGAGCCGTGCTGATTGACATTCATGGTCAGCATGATACACAGATTCTCATGTCCTCCGATCAGCATATGCAGCTGATCGATCGGTTCGGAGGCGATGATACGCTTCTGCTTGCGTATCAGGAAAGCTTTCGCACGCTGCAAAAAAAAGCAAAGCGTCTGAGTGAGCTTGTAAAGCAGGCGCAGGAGCAGCAGCAGAAAGCGGACTATCTGAAAACATTGGTTGCTGATGTGGAGCGTATCGGCTTAAAAATGGGGGAAGAAGATGCCATTGCCAATGGGCTGGAGCGTCTGGAGCAGTCGGAGCATATCATTGCCGCCCTTCACAGTGCCGCATCTGCACTGAATCATGACAGCGGTCTGAATGCAGTAACGCTGATTCGTGATGCACAGGATGAACTGGATCCCCATATGGAACTGATACCGGAGGCAGAAAGTGTATGTCAGCGGCTGAAAACAGCAGAGCTGGAGCTGTTGGATATTTCCGATACGTTGCGGACACTTTCCGAAGAAATGGAGCTGGATGAGGTAAAGCTTGCCAAGCTTCAAAGCCGCAGTGCTGCCATTCGTGAGCTGACACGTTCTTACGTCTGCACAGGGGATGAACTGGTACAGCGATGCGCCGATGCAAAGGAAGCCCTGCGCCGTCTACAGAATCATACGGAGGAGATTGAGCAGCTGCGCAGAGAAAAGAATCAGCTGCTGACAGAGGTTTCCGAACGTGCGAAAGCGTTGAGCAGCTGGCGTCTGGAAACAGCCCAGCGATTTACACAAGCAGTCTGTGAACAGCTGCAATTTCTGGATATGTCCGGTGTAAAGCTTGCTGTATCGCACAGTGTGGGCAAGCTGACCATACAGGGCATGGATCGGATGGAGCTGATGATTTCTGCCAATCGGGGAGAGTCCATGAAGCCACTTGCAAAGATTGCATCCGGCGGTGAGCTTTCCCGGATTATGCTTGCATTAAAATGTGTGATTGCCGATCAGGACAGCATTCCCACCATGATCTTCGATGAAATTGATACAGGTGTCAGCGGACGTGCTGCACAGAAAATTGGTATAAAACTTCATGAGCTGGGATGTGTGCGTCAGGTGCTGTGTGTCACCCATCTTTCCCAGATCGGCATTATGGCAGACCATCATCTGATGATTGAAAAAAGAGTGGAAAATGACCGTACCTCCACAAAAGTCACACCTTTGGACTTTGAGGGGAGAGTGCGGGAAATTGCACGCATTATGGGCGGCGATTCGCCCAGTGATCTGATTCTGGAAAGTGCAAGAGAGGAACTGCGCCGGCAGCATCCGGAACTTGCCGAATAAATAAAGATTTTATAAAAAAACAACCATTTCTTCCTGTGGAGAAGTGGTTGCTTTGATTTTCATAGAGAGGTGTATATTCCATGAGACTTTGTTTCCGCAGGGGACTCATTCATGGTGTTCCCATTGCACTGGGTTATTTTTCGGTATCCTTTGGTTTTGGAATTATGGCAGTACGTGCAGGCCTTTCCGTTCTGGAGGCGGTATGTATTTCCATGACCAATCTGACATCAGCCGGACAGGCAGCCGGTGTGTCTGTCATTGCAGCATGCGGTACCTATCTGGAGATGGCAGTCACACAGTTTGTCATCAACATCCGTTATGCATTGATGGGGCTTTCTCTTTCTCAGAAGCTGGATGTTTCGTTTCATACGCCCCAGCGTCTGATTGTATCCTTTGGCATCACAGATGAAATTTTTGCTATGGCATCGGCACAGCCGGGAAAGATTACCGCACCGTATATGTATGGTTTGATTCTGATTTCATTTTTCGGGTGGAGCGGCGGCACGCTTCTGGGTGCTGTTGCGGGAAATATATTGCCGGCGATGATTACAGATGCCATGGGGATTGTGCTGTACGGAATGTTTCTGGCAATTTTTATTCCGGCAGCCAAACAGAGCCGCAGTGTTCTGACGGTTGTTCTGATTGCAGCCTTTTGCAGTACGCTGCTTCGGTATGCCATTCCGACACTGAGCAGCGGATTTTCCGTTATTATCAGTGCTGTGATTGCATCTGCTGCGGCAGCGGTTCTGTTTCCGGTAGCGGAAGAGGAGGAGCGCAAGGTATGAGTATGGTTCTGTACATAGCTGTAATGGCAGGTGTTACTTATCTGGTGCGTATGATTCCGTTTACCATGCTGCGCAGAAAGATTACATCTCAGTTTCTGCGGAGCTTTCTGTATTATATTCCCTATGCCGTACTCAGTGCCATGACGATTCCGGCGATCTTCTATTCTACCGGTGATATGGTAACGGCTATAGCAGGAACCATTGTTGCCGTTGTACTGGCGTATCTGAATCTGCCGTTGATTGCGGTAGCACTTGCTGCATCTGGTGCGGCTTTTTTGATGGATTGGCTTCTGTCTGTTTTAAAATAGGTTTTCCTCAAAGATCCAGATGGTATAGCCCATATATTCCAATGTTCTGTGGGGCATGTCAGGCACCGGACTGTCCGATGCTGTAAGCACAGATTTTTCATAGGGAGACATCAGAAGGAAATATTCCTCCTGTCCGGGCTGATCGTCATACCAGTTTTTATTGCTCTGATACAGATTGATGTTCACGCCATCCTCATCAATGGATACTGTACGTACCTTGCATTGAGCATTGGACTGAACTGTAATGACCTGAGAATTCCAGAAGGTTGCATAGCCATAGTTCAGCCCTTGCTGCTGTAAATATTCGGACAGCTGATAGCTTGCACTTTGTAAATAGGCATTTGCAGGCATTTGCAGAACGCCCAGTATACTTTGCATGCAGGAATATCCCACGGGCAGCAGCAGCAAAATGCCCAGCCGCCTTGTACTGCTTTTTTGATACAGCCAGCGCAGAAAGGACAGACTGACCAGAAATCCTGTTACAATCAGCGGAGATAAACGCCAGTTGGCTGTATAGAGCATGCCGCAGATATATCCGATCAGAATAAAGGCTGTACATGTGAAATGCGCCCATATGAGCATTCGGAATCCGGTATCTGTAATTTTTCTATAGCAAAATAGTGCTGCAATGGGCAGAATGACCAGCAGTGCTGCATAAAACAGCAGCAGGATGGTCTGGATACCGGAAAGAGATGTCAGAAAGGTATCTGTATCTACATCCAGACCGATCAGATTCAGGAAAGCCAGCGGCAGCTGTTCCAGATGTTCTTGCCAGCTGTCCGGACTGGTGAAATAGGAGTATGCATTTGCATAGCTTGGCACCACATCTCCTGCAATCCATTTTCCCAGCAGCATACCGGCAATTGTGCCCAGCACACAGAGGAGCAGCAGGATACCGCTGAAAAGATTTTTCTGCGCCGTCAGCTTTACCGTATGATCCAGAAAGCGTTCTAAAAACAGTGCGGCAATCACAGGCAGGGAGAATAATGCAATGGCTGTGGTAGAATTGGTGCAGCAGGTGGTAAATAGTCCCAGCAAAAGAATGAGAAAGAAAAGCGTCTGATGCCGGACACGAGGTGTCTGTACTTTTTCACGGAGATTATAGATATGCAGCACCAGACTCATGCCGAGCAGCAGAAACAGCATGCCCAGACTGTAATAGATAATATGACCCCAGAAAATCTCACGGATTTTTTCACTGGCGGACAGAGCTGTAAGCAGACCGGCGATGGTGATAAACCGCCATGACATACTCCATTTCAGTTCATGCAGCAGCCAGAACAGAGCCGCTGTAAAAACGGCAAAAAAAGTAGTCATACCCAGTGTATGGGTCAGCATGGAAACACCGAAAAAGGGCATCCAGAGCTGCATAAACAGATTGCCGCCAAAGGGCATGACGGTTGCATACTGAAAATCGGGATTGATCAGACCCTTTCCTTCCATGGCAGCTTCTGCCCAGTAAATGGTATCTGTACAGTCCGAATGGAATTCATAGCGTGCCGGGCCCCAGATATAATACAGCACCATGCCGATGCTGAGCAGCAGGAAGAGTAAAGAGATGGAAGTCCGGACAGCGTGCAGGATCTGTTGTTTGTTAAGAGGGGCGGATTCCGGCTCTGATGCCGCAGAAATCGGCAGCCTCTCTGTCTTTTCGGGTTCATTTTGCAGATTCATGGTGTATCCGCCCCTTTCTTTTCCTCATGGTAGGTCTGCTCTGTATTGACATTCCAGATATTTTCCTTGGATTTCTCTCCGCTGAGAATATTTTTTACAGCTTCGAAGGCAGTTGCCATAGAATGATCCATGTTATTATAGCGATGCTGACCGTTTCTTCCCACGCAGTAAAGGTTCTCAAAACGGTTCAGATAGGTGACCAGCTGCTGCATCTGCCCATAGGTATCAAAATAGGCAGGATATGCCTTTCTGACCTTCTCACGATGGCTGTCTTTGACATCCGCTTCACAGCAGATGATGCCCATAGAGATCAGTTCGCTGACTGCCATCCGGATACATTCATCATCTGTCATGTTCCAGAAATCGTCACCTTCTGCGCAGAAATACTCCAGTCCGATCCATACATGATGCGCCGGATCTGTGACCATGTAGGGCGACCAGTTGTTGAAAATCTGAATTCGTCCCAGTTTCACGCCTTTATCCTGCACATAAATCCAGCAGTCCGGTACAATATCGCCCAGTGTCTGGATGGCAGTTTCATTTTTCAGATTCAGGCGGTCTACCAACAGTCCGACTGTTACGAAATCACGGTAGGGCAGTCCCTTTGCAATGCGCCGATAGTCTTCCGGAACGTCATTCATACCTGCCACCAGATCCTTGACCGGCATGGAGGAAATCAAAAAGTCACAGGGAAAGCTGCACGGTTTTCCGTCCTGTATGCAGATAACAGACTGTATCTGACTTTTTCCATCGGTCTGAATCTGTACAGCCTTTGTATGCAGCAGAATTTTTCCGCCCATTTTCCGGACTTCATCCGCAGCAGTTTCCCACAGCTGACCGGGGCCATATTTGGGATAATAAAAGGTTTCAATCAAAGAGGTTTCTATATGTTTGTTTTCCTTTTTGGGAGAGAAAGTTTTTGTCCACATATCTTTCAGGACAGCACGAACGGACAGACCTTTTACTCTTTGTGCGCCCCAGTCGGCGGAAATTTCACGGGGATGGCGTCCCCAGAGCTTTTCCGTATAGCTTTCAAAGAACATGGAATACAGTTTTTTTCCAAAGCGGTTGATATAGAAATTTTCCAGTGATGTCTCCGGCAGCTTATGGGCAGCAGATTTCAGATAGCTGCATCCTGCCTTGACAGTAGTAGCAAAGCCCATATTCCGGAGCGTTTCCGGTTTCATAGTGACCGGATAGTCGAAAAATTTTTTCTGATAATAGATGCGGGAGACTCTGTTTCGAACAAGCATGACACGGTCTGTCTGTTCAGGATCCGGACCGTCCGGACTGAGTTTTTTTTCACGGTTCAGAATTTTGTCATCCAGTGCAGGTGCGCCCTGACGGGGCATAAGTTCCTCCCACCAGCGCATTACCCGGTCATCCTTGGAGAAAAAGCGGTGACCGCCAATATCCATGCGGTTTCCATGGCAGCAGACGGTTCTGGAAATTCCGCCGATTTCGCCGCTTTCTTCCAGAATGGTGATATCGTATGATTCCGATGCAGCTTTCAGCAGCTCATAAGCAGCCGTCAGACCCGCAGGTCCTGCACCAATGATGATTACTTTTTTTTTCATGTTCATAGGAAATAAATTCTCTTTCTATTGTAGATACATTTATTATAGCCGATTCATCTGCCCTTGTCAATCAGCCGTTTTTTCATTCCAGCGTGCCGCTGGATCGTTTACCCCACCTCCCTCTCACTGGGCAATGTCATCAACTTAAGAAAGTATAGAAGTTTTCGGTGGGGCTTTCTCAAAAGGCTTGCAGGGTTCAGGGACAGTCCATTGTGATAAACGAGGGGCTGCTGTAACCATGCCGGTGCAGCAGCCCCTGAAATTTTATTTTTCTTTGAATTTGTGAGCATCCTTTTTGTGTTTTTCTGCATTTTTACGGGTGATTTCCTGTTCCAGCACTTCTGCACGCTGTAATGCAGCATCAATATGGTCGCAGAAATTTTCCTTACCAAGGCGTTTTACAAATCCTGCCTTTTCCATAAGAGACATGGGCTGTTCATTCACATGAGAAAATACTACGGCAATATGATGCTTTTCGCATCGGTTCACAATTTCTCTCAGTGTTTCAACGCCAGTGGCATCCATAGCAGGAACATTTCTCATACGAATACAGAGCACATCAATATTGGTATCTGAAAGCACATACATGAATTTATCCGATGCTGCAAAAAACATAGGGCCGTTGATTTCATAGACCTTTGTATTCTGCGGTACCTTTTTCAATGCAATATGGTCCGGATCATCGTCTTCTTCATCTATGTAAACCCAGTCCTGAACACCGGATACATCTGCCATTTGTTTCATAAACAGCAGGGCAGCAAGCACCAGTCCTACGCCAATTGCTACAACCAGATCAAATACAACTGTTAAAATCAGCGTGACCAGCAGAATCAGCACATCGCTTTTGGGTGCCGTCCGGATGGTATCCACAATTGTACGCCATCCGCTCATGTTATAAGCCACCACGAACAGAATGGCTGCGATTGTGGGCATGGGAATCAATGAAGCGTAAGGCATCAGGAGAATCAGAATCAACAGTACGACAATCGAATGAACCATGCCGGCAATTGGTGTTCTGCCTCCGTTTTTGATGTTGGCTGCTGTACGTGCAATTGCACCTGTTGCAGGAATTCCGCCGAACAGGGCAGAAGCAATATTGCCTGCACCCTGTGCAACCAGTTCCATGTTGGAACGATGCTTAGAACCAATCATACCGTCTGATACCACGCAGGAAAGAAGTGATTCAATAGCTGCCAGAACAGCAATCGTAAATGCGTTGGGAATCAGGGATTGAATCCGTTCGAGACTCAGCTCCGGAACACTGGGTGTAGGCAGTGCCGATGAAATGGTATACAGATCACCAATGGTATTTACGTTTAAATCAGCAAGATTGACAATCCCTGCACATACAATAACGGCGATTAAAGAAGCGGGTATTTTCTGGAGCTTCTTGGGCCAGAAAATTAAAATTGCCAGAGCAACAAGACCAACGGCAAAAGCCTGTCCGTTAAAGGTGGAGATGCTGTGAAAAACTTCTTTCAGTTTATCTATGGATTCAACCGGTGATTCCGTAAAAGTCAGCCCTATAAAATCTTTTAGCTGTCCGATGATGATGGTGACAGCAATACCAAAGGTAAAGCCGGTGGTAATGGTATTCGGAACATACTTAATCAAAGCACCGAACCGGAATAAGCCCATGAGAATCAGAAGAATACCAGCCATAACGGTGGCAATAATCAGACCGTCCATGCCCTCAGTTGCTACGATACCGGCAACAATGGTGGCAAATGCTGCGGTGGGTCCGGCAATCTGCACACGGCTTCCGCCCAGAAATGCAACAACAAATCCGGCAATAATTGCCGTATACAACCCCTGTTCCGGATGAACACCGGATGCCAGTGCCAGCGCAATGGAAAGCGGAAGTGCAATGATTGCAACGATCACACCCGAAATGATATCTTTCAGAAGCTGTTCCTTTGAGTAATGCTTCATCACAGAAAAAAGTTTTGGTTTTAGTTTTTCTTTGCTTACCTGTGTTCCCATAAATACGTCCCTCAATTTCATAATTTTTTGCCGGATATCCTGCGATACGGCAACTTGAATATTATAGCACGAATATTCAGCAGCTGCAAGCATTTTTTACCATTTTTCTGTTTTTAGTGACTTTTTATGAACCGATTCAACGTGGGTAGAAAACATTGTTCAATCAGGGTGGGGTAAAAAAAGCAAATGCGGCTGCCTTGACAATGGCTACAAAAACAATTGACAATTTTTATGATCTGTGGTACGATTAGAACATAACATACATTTTTACGGGAGGCATTTATTTATGAAACATTCATGCTGGAAACGGCTTGTTCAATCCGCAGCAGTATGCGGTTCATTGGTCATCAACATGGCATCCGGTATCCATACAGTTACGGCTGCGTCTGCACCGGATGCATATCATGATGACTGGCTGCATGTCAATGAAAATGCAGAGATTGTGGACATGAATGGCAATCCTGTCTGGCTTACTGGCTGTAACTGGTTCGGCTTCAATGTCGGCAGTCAGGTATTTGACGGCGTCTGGTCACAGAATATGCATGATATGCTTCGGCAGATTGCAGACCATGGTTTTAATCTTTTGCGTGTTCCTATGTCTACGGAAATTCTGCTTCAATGGAAAAACGGCGATCCGGATCCATCTGTTCCAAAGGTCAATGAGTATACGAATCCGGAACTGACCATAGAGGGCGTTGAAGGCGGCACAGTCAAGTACAGCTTTGATCTCTGGAATCAGGCGGTAGAATGGTGCAGAGAACTGGGTATTAAGATTATGATTGATATTCATAGTGCTGAAACAGCATCCGCAGGACATCAGGTGAGTCTTTGGTATACGGATAAATTCAGTACAGAGGACTGGTGTACGGCATTGGAATGGTTTGCAGATTATTATAAGGATGACGACACCATTCTTGCCATTGATTTGAAAAATGAGCCTCACGGTACAGCAGATACACCGGATCTGATGGCAAAATGGGATGACTCTACAGATCCTACCAACTGGAAATATGCCGCAGAAACCTGTGCAGCCCGTGTGCTGGCAAAGAATCCGAATTTGCTGATTATGGTTGAGGGAACGGAGGTCTATCCCAAATTTGAGGAAGGTGCTGACTGGAGCTCTCAGAATATAGATTATTCAAGATATCCGTACAGCTATTATCATCATACATGGTGGGGCGGTAACTTCCGGGGTGCGAAAGAGTATCCCATTGATCTGGGGGATTATCAGAGTCAGCTTGTGTATTCGCCTCATGATTACGGCCCCCTTGTATGGGAACAAGACTGGTTTTATGACGGTTTTACACAGGAATCGCTTTTAGAAGATTGCTGGTATGATAACTGGTTTTATCTTCAGGATGAAGGAACTGCACCGCTGCTTATGGGAGAATGGGGCGGTTTCATGGATGGTGACCGGAATGAAGCGTGGATGATTTATCTCCGTGATTTTATGATTGAAAACCGGATTCATCATACATTCTGGTGTTTTAACGAAAATTCCGGTGATACAGGCGGTTTGGTATATGACAATTTTGGTAAATGGGATGAGGAGAAATATGCGCTTGTTCTGCCCTCACTCTGGCAGGATGACAGCGGCAGATTTATCAGTCTGGATCATACCATTGCATTGGGAGCAAACGGAATTACGCTGTCTGATTATTATAACAGCAATCCAGCTTATGAAAATCCGGATGTTGTTCCGGGTGATGTAACCGGCGATGGTTCTGTCAATGTTATGGATCTGGCAATGGCAAAGCATATGCTGGGTACAGAAGCTCCATCGGATTCTGTGCTCAGAGCGGCTCCTGAAGATACGAACGGAGATGGCACTTTTACCATTTCAGATCTTGTACGGCTTGCCAAATATCTGGTTGGATTGCCGGTGACTCTGGATTTATATAAGGCATAAAAGTTCATATTTATGCCGGATTTTGTGCGAAATGCCTATTTCACAGGATGAATATCATAAAAAATGCCAATTGTCATGGGCAGAAAAATGATGTATAATATAAAATGAGCTTACGTAATCAGAGGCATTCTTGATTAAGCGGAGCAAAACCGCATGTGCAGGATGGACAAATCATTGCAAAAGCGATTTTCCGGCGGAAAGAAAGCTGTATCTGAGAGAAAGAAAAAAACAGGCAGTTATCATGTGTTCTTCGCCGTAAATTGCAGCGGAACTGAAAATATCGGAATCGGAAATCGTGTTGGGTTTCAGAGAAAATGCAGTGACAGCATTTCTCATTGGATCGGACACGTAAAGTGCATCGTTTTTTTTATATGCGAACGGCTCATGAAACATCAGGAAATGATGAATTTTTTTGTATATGTGAACCCAGAACCTCCTGACGCTGAGAACAGGTCAGGAGGCTGATGGATATGATAATGAGATAAACACCTGAATCAGAACGAAACAGATCGTTTCTGACTCAGGTTTTTTTATTACGAAGAATAAGAATTTTTTTCGGTCCAGCAGTTTTTTGCAAAAAAATGCTGGCAGGGTCCAGGGACAGCGTCCCTGGTCGCCGTCCGCAGACGGCGAAACCAGCGTACCGCTGGATCGTCTACCCCACCCCCTTATTTATTATTGAAGGCGGGAAGGCATCAACCCCTCCCACAAGGGAGGGGGAAAAGCGAATAAGACCGCTTCCCCTTGTTCCAATGATGAAATATGTATCCCTTGAAAATGTTCCGGTGGAACATTTTCAACGAAAAAAGTAAATGCTGTTGCCCTGATGAATGAATAAAGGGGGATTGACAAGAAGCCTGATTTATGGTATGATGATACAGGTTAGTTGATGCTAACTGAAAATAAAAACAGAGAAAGAAAGGAAGCTATCGTTATGAGCGTTGTTATTGTAGGAGGAAATGAGCGGATGTCGGGAAAGTATGAGGAAATCTGTAAGAAGCATGGATGTACGGCAAAGGTACTTGCCAAAATAACAGGTCCCATAGAAAAGAAAATCGGTTCTCCTGATTTGATGATTTTGTTTACCCGTACGGTTTCTCATAAAATGATGCAGGGCGCAATGAAAGCAGCCAAGCGGAATGCTGTTCCTGTAGCACGTGTTTCCAGCAGTAGTGTGTCCGCTCTGCAAACGCTGCTGAAAGAGCATGGGTCTAACCGACAATTGAAGTGAAATATGATGAAAATGTAAAATAAAATGGTAAGTCTTGACAAACTCATATATCTGTGTTATAATGTATTCGAAGGGTTAGGATGTACTAACTTATGATTTGAATGTATGCGTTTTGTGAGTGGAAAGGGAGTGTTGGTTATGTCATTTGCATCAGCAGGAATCAGGAAAAGCTGTACCATACAGAAGCACAGAGAGAAATCTGAATCAAAGGCAGCACGGGATGGATGGATGACTTTACGGGATTTAAAGCCGGGCTGTTCTGCACATGTTGTGAAGCTGACAGGAGAAGGTGCTGTTCGCCGTCGTATTATGGATATGGGTATTACCCGAGGTGTGGAGATTTATGTTCGTAAGGTTGCACCGCTGGGCGATCCGATTGAAGTCACAGTACGGGGCTTTGAACTGTCCCTGAGAAAAGCAGATGCTGCAATGATTCAGGTGGAGAAATAAAAAATCTGCCTGTTTTCTTTCAGAAAAAAGTTAGTGGTTACTAACGAAAGAAGCACAGAGGAGAAAAACGTATGAGTATTCGAATTGCACTTGCCGGAAATCCCAATTGCGGCAAGACGACGTTATTTAATGCATTAACAGGTTCCAATCAGTTTGTGGGGAACTGGCCGGGTGTTACAGTAGAGAAAAAAGAAGGAAAGCTGAAAGGAAAGCAGGATGTAATTGTTACAGATCTGCCGGGCATATATTCGCTGTCACCTTATACTTTAGAGGAAGTGGTGGCCAGAAATTATCTTCTGAATGAGAAGCCGGAGGTGATTTTGAATATCATTGACGGAACCAATCTGGAGAGAAATCTGTATCTGACTACACAACTGGCGGAGCTTGGGATTCCCATGGTGCTGGCAGTGAATATGATGGATATTATACAGAAAAACGGAGAGGAATTGAATCTTTCCAATCTTTCTCAGCAATTGGGCTTTCCTGCCTATGAGATTTCTGCTTTGAAAGGAATTGGTATTCAGGAAGCCGCTGAGGCGGCAATTCAGGCAGCATCCAATTCAGTTGTTCCGGTACGGTTGCGTTTTCATGATCGGGTAGAACATGCACTGCGTGAAATTACAGATGAAATGCTGACCGATGTGCCGGAGTCACTGAAACGATGGTATGCAGTGAAGCTGTTTGAACGGGATGAAAAGGTTCTGGAGAAGATGAACGTTTCCAGAGACCGTCTGGAAAAAATCATTACAGCCTGCGAACAGCAAATGAATGATGAAAGTGAGAGCATCATTATTGCAGAGCGATATGATTCTATTGAAAGTATCATTCAAGGGTGTTATAAGAAAAGAAATCGTCAGCAAGTAACTATATCTGATAAGATTGACCGGATTCTGACGAATCGATTCCTTGCACTGCCGATTTTTGCCGCAATTATGTTTATTGTATATTATATTTCGGTAACGACTGTGGGCACCATTGTGACAGATTTTACAAATGATACGCTGTTTGGCAAGTGGATTATTCCATCATGTGCCTCTGCATTGGAATCCATCGGCTGTGCCGACTGGCTGCAAGGCTTGCTTGTAGACGGTATGATTGGCGGCGTGGGAGCTGTTATTGGTTTTGTGCCGCAGATGCTGGTGCTGTTTATCTTCCTTGCATTTCTGGAAGCATGCGGTTACATGGCACGTGTAGCATTTATTATGGACAGAATCTTCCGTAAATTTGGTCTTTCGGGTAAATCTTTTATTCCCATGCTGATTGGCACAGGCTGCGGCGTACCGGGTATTATGGCATCCCGTACGATTGAAAATGACCGTGACCGTAAAATGACGATTATCACCACTACCTTTATTCCTTGCAGTGCAAAAATGCCAATCGTTGCATTGATTGCCGGCGCATTGTTCGGCGGTGCATGGTGGGTTGCACCGAGTGCATATTTTACGGGCGTTGCAGCAGTTGTCATTTCGGGTATCATCCTGAAAAAGACAAAGCGATTTGCAGGGGATACAGCTCCTTTTGTTATGGAACTGCCGGCATATCATATGCCGACTGTAATCAATGTGCTGAGAAGCATGTGGGAGCGTGGCTGGAGCTTTATTAAAAAGGCAGGTACGGTTATTCTGCTTTCTACTGTTGTCATCTGGTTTTTACAATCGTTCTCCTTTGAAGGAGGATTCCATATGATGGATGCAGGCGATCCGGAGGTAGTTGAAACCAGTATTCTGGCTATCATCGGTAAGGCATTTGCTTGGATTTTCCTTCCGCTGGGCTTTGGAAACTGGCAGTCCGCCGTTGCAACGC
The DNA here is from genome assembly GCA_051882115.1 of Ruminococcus sp. Taxonomy (GTDB): domain Bacteria; phylum Bacillota; class Clostridia; order Oscillospirales; family Ruminococcaceae; genus Ruminococcus_C. Next base: position 50,064 of record JBJERF010000107.1, read on the forward strand.
TGACAGGTCTGATTGCCAAGGAAAACGTAGTAGGTACATTTGGCGTACTATATGGATTTGCTGAGGTTGGCGAAGAGGGCACGGAGATCTGGCAAGCACTGGCACAGAATTTCACAACGGTTTCTGCATATGCCTTCATGGTATTTAACCTGTTGTGTGCACCATGCTTTGCAGCAATGGGTGCCATCAAGCGTGAGATGAACAATGGAAAATGGACGGCTTTTGCAATTACTTATCAATGCATCTTTGCTTATGCAATTGCACTGTGTGTGAATCAGTTTGGTATGCTCTTTACAGGCGGCAGTTTTGGCATCGGAACTGTAGCAGCCATTCTGGTTGCGGCAGGGATTGTATTTCTGCTGGTTCGTCCGCAGAAGAAGCTGATTCAAAGTAAACGGGCGGAATAAAAAGAAAGAGGATTTTCTTATGGGAACCATTTTAGTAGGAATCATTGTGATTGCTTTGATTATCGGAGCCATCTACGGCATTTATCGACAGAAGAAAAACGGAGAAAGCTTTTGCGGCGGTGACTGCAAGCATTGTGGCGGCAGCTGTCATCGTTCATGAAAATAGATGATTTCAAAAAAGATGCCGAAAAGACGGCTGTTGAAAGATTTTAAACAGGCTCTAAGGCAACACCGCACAGTTGCCAAAAGAGAAAAAGTATGGTAAAATAATATTA
>JBJERF010000108.1:0-13283 GCA_051882115.1 Ruminococcus sp.
AAAATTGATTTCCGTGTTCTTTATGAATGGCATCTTGACATTATAATGGTGGAATGATATAATAATTATTATTCAGCCTGACTCCGCATATTTCACGTAAAACGGAAAAAAATAAAAGTTGTCCCCGTTTTTATGTGAAAGGAGTCTACAAAATGCGTTCAAAAAATGATACCCATCAGCCCCCTGCTGAAAATGAGCCGGATATTTCGGAAGAACAGCTCAATCAGGCAGACCTGATCGAACAAACCGGCAGCGTACGTGCTCAGAATGCCAAGCATCTCATTCACTGCCTGAACATCATCGGACAGATTGAAGGACACGATGTACTGCCATCCCAAAATAAAACAACAAAATACGAACATGTCATGCCTGCACTGGTTGCCATCGAACAGGACCGCAGCATTGAGGGACTTCTGATTCTGCTCAACACAGTAGGCGGCGATGTGGAGGCTGGTCTTGCCATTGCAGAAATGATTGCCGGTATGCAGATCCCCACGGTATCTCTGGTGGTAGGCGGCGGTCATTCCATCGGTGTACCCCTTGCAGTCAGTGCCAAGCACTCTATGATTGTGCCGTCTGCATCCATGACATTGCATCCCGTGCGCACAAGCGGTCTGGTACTGGGCGTGCCGCAGACCATGACCTATCTCCATCAGATTCAGGATCGCATTACAAAATTCGTTACCCGAAACAGTCGCATTTCAGAAGAACGGCTCATCGCCCTGATGCATAATACGGATGCCCTGACTACGGATCTGGGCACCATTATAACCGGTGACGAAGCGGTCTCACTGGGACTGATCGATCAGATGGGTTCTCTGCACGATGCACTGAATTGTCTGTATGACCAGATTGAACAGACCGATATGCGTTATCCGGACAGGAACCATTAAAGCTTTTATAAGCAGAAAGGATATCTCGTGGCAAAAGAAGATCAGTCCGCATCGGATACAAACAAATCATCCATGACCAAGGCTTTGGGTGAAAAAGCACTGGAAAAGCTCAGAAAAAAAGGTCTGGGCGGAAAAAAGAAAAAAGAGCAAAAAGACAAAGATCAGCAGAGTCCGGATAAATTCCGGGCTGCTGTTCTGTTTATTGTCATGCTGCTTTTTCTGCTTCTGGTATTTGTGGAGGGCAGCTCAGGATGGCGATGGCTGCACAACGTCATCCGCGGCATTTTCGGCGTAACCGTCCTGTTGGTCCCCACACTCATCGGTATGGCTGCATGGCGTGCCGATTCTGAAAAGGAAAGCAGCATACGTTTAACATTTGGCTGGAGTACTTTTCTCGTCATCATTGTTGCCGGTGCCATTCAGATTCTGTTTAACGGAAACACACAGGAAACCAATGTATTTTCATACATAAAATATTTGTATCAGGATGGGGTGGAAAATACCTTCGGCAGCGGCGGCCTGCTCAGCTTCCTGCTGGCATATCCTCTGTTTACCTTCCTCGGTACAATCGGCGCACGAATCGTAATCATCCTGCTGCTTCTGACCATTCTCTTCTGGGTATCCAAAAAAAGTCCCAGAGATCTGCTGATGCTGGTAACACGTCCCTTTCAGCGGGATGAAACCGATGAAAAAAAAGCGATGGAAGAGCAGCCGGATGTGCCGATGGATTATGTGCACGGTGACCAGCCCATCAAATCGACCCGTCCGCCTCTGTATAAACGGCTGGGTAATTTTCTCCTGATGAAGGATGAGGAAGAAATGGAACCGGCTGAAATGTCTGCACAGCAGGAGCCGATTCCTGAACCTATGAATGCATCCTATCCGCCTCTGCCAGAGCCGGCATATGTGCCGGAAGAGGAAACCTATCCGCCGGAAATTGAATATGAAGCAGAAAATCTGTACGATATGCCGGAAGACGGCACAGCCTTTTCAGATGAAATGCAGATGCCTCCGGATGCAGAAGATCCTGCACTGAATGCAGTCATCCATGATACAGCTGAGCCGGACAGCATACGGCAAAACCTCGGTATAGCAAATGGAAACGTCAAAACTCCCTACGGTTTACCCGTTGCAGAAGATGAACAAGCTCCGGTTCAGACAGCTCCTGCTGAACCCGTAAATCCAAAGGAAAGCTATCAGATTCCACCCCTTTCCTTTCTGAAAAACGGCACCTCCCATGCAAACGATGCGAAAACCCGTGAGGAGCTTTCCGAAAAAGCAAACATTCTTCTCAATACCCTGACAAGCTTCGGTGTGGAAGTGCGCATTACAGGCATTTATCCCGGCCCTGCGGTTACACGCTATGAGGTGCAGCCCGCAGCCGGTGTCAAGGTTTCAAAGATTACGGGTCTTGCCGATGACATTGCACTGAATCTGGCGGCAAGCGGTGTTCGTATTGAAGCACCCATTCCGGGAAAGCCTGCCATCGGTATTGAAGTACCCAACAGCAATAAAGATACCGTTGCACTGCGTGATATTCTGGAAAGCGAAGCATTCCGCAGCTCCAAAAGCAAGCTGACCTTTGCCGTGGGCAAGGATATTGCAGGCAACGCCATTGTGGGCGATGTGGCAAAAATGCCCCATATGATTATTGCAGGTGCAACCGGCTCCGGTAAATCCGTCTGCACCAATTCGATTATTATGAGCATTCTGATGAATGCTTCTCCGGATGAAGTCAAAATGATTCTGATTGACCCGAAAATTGTAGAATTCCGTGTGTACGAGGGAATCCCTCATCTGCTGATTCCTGTTGTCACCGATCCCAAGAAAGCGGCAGGTGCCCTGAACTGGGCAGTACAGGAAATGCTGCGCCGGTACAGACAATTTGCAGAACAGAATGTCCGGGATATTTATGACTACAATGAAAAAGCTGCACTGCCCGGCTCAGAGCTGGAACGGATGTCTCAGATTGTCATTGCCATTGATGAGCTTGCTGATCTGATGATGGCTGCCTCCAAAGAAGTAGAGGATGCCATCTGCCGTCTGGCACAGATGGCCCGTGCTGCCGGTATGCATCTGATTATTGCAACACAGCGTCCGACTACAGATATCATTACCGGTCTGATCAAGGCAAACATCCCCAGCCGTATTGCACTCTCCGTAATGTCTCAGATTGATTCCCGTACCATTCTGGATATAGGCGGTGCAGAGAAGCTGCTGGGTCATGGTGATATGCTCTATCTGCCCAATGGCTTGCCCAAACCCATCCGTGTGCAGGGCTGCTTTACATCCACCGCCGAAATTGAGCGTGTGGTGGAATTCATCAAAAATCAGACACAGACCACCTACGATCACGAGATTATGGAAGAGGTGGAACAGAATATTCCTGTCACAAAGGCAGACAAGGCTGCCCAGCAGGCAGAATCAGATGCCGCCAGCGATGAGGAGCTGATTGAACGTGCCATGGAAGTGGTGGTACAGATGGGACAGGCATCCACATCCTCCTTACAGCGGCGGCTGAAACTGGGCTATGCACGGGCTGCACGCATTATGGATGAACTGGAAAAGATGGGCGTAATCGGCCCCTATGAAGGCGCAAAGCCCCGCCGTGTTCTCCTGACACCCCAGCAGCTTGCAGAACGCAAAGTGCGAAATCTGAAATAAGAGCCTGTTTCGCATCCTCTGCACACATTCGGATACGAACAGGCTCGAACATCCGAAAGGAGTATCTCACATGGAAGGATTTCTTCCAGTTACCTATCAGGAAATGCGGCAGGCAGGGATTGAGCAGCCGGACTTTGTTTATGTCATCGGCGATGCTTATGCAGACCATCCCAGCTTTGGTGCAGCTATTGTATCCCGTCTGATTGAATCCTTGGGATACAGCATCTGTATACTGCCCCAGCCGGACTGGCACAGTACAAAGGATTTTATGCGGTTCGGCAGACCCCGCCTTGCCTTTCTTGTCACCGGGGGAAATATCGACTCCATGGTGGCTCATTATACCGCTGCAAAGCGAAAGCGCAGCGATGACATGTATTCCCCCGGCGGAAAAGCCGGACGGCGTCCCGACCGTGCCGTCATTACGTACTGCCGGAAAATCCGGGAAGCCTATCCGGATGTGCCCATTGCCATCGGCGGTCTGGAGGCATCCCTGCGGCGGTTTGCCCACTACGATTACTGGGATGATGCGGTACGCCCCTCCATTCTGGCGGACAGCGGTGCTGACCTGCTCATGTATGGCATGGGGGAACATCAGATTACAGAGCTTTGCCATCGCCTGAATGCCGGAGAACCGATTTCTGCCCTGACCGATATCCGGGGCACCTGCTATATGACTGAGCCGGTCAATACCCCGTGGGGGGCGGTTCAGTGTCCCGATTATGCACAGGTCTGCACAGACAAAAAAGCCTATGCAAAGGCAACCCGTCAGCAGTACGACCAGCAGGATGAGGTGTACGGCAAAATCGTCATTCAGCGTCACGGCAATCAGATGCTGGTGCAGAATCCGCCGGCTCTTTCTTTAACACAGGAGGAACTGGATGCAGTCTACCGGCTGCCCTTCACAAGAAAAGTACATCCCATGTACGACAGCGAAGGCGGCGTTCCCGGTATTGCAGAGGTGCAGTTCTCTATTGCCCATAACAGAGGCTGCTTCGGCTATTGCAATTTCTGCTCTATTGCGCTGCATCAGGGACGCCGTGTCACCTGCCGCAGCGAGGCTTCCATTCTGGAAGAAGCACAAAAAATTACAGCCATGCCCAATTTCAAGGGCTACATTCATGATGTGGGCGGCCCCACGGCAAATTTCCGGCATCCTTCCTGCCAAAAGCAAGAAAAGGCTGGCATGTGCAAGGGAAAAAAATGCCTTGCTCCTACGCCCTGTCCGGCACTGAAAGCGGATCACAGAGAATATCTGACCATTCTGCGCAAGCTCCGTGCGCTGCCGAAAGTCAAAAAAGTTTTTATCCGCAGCGGCATCCGTTTTGATTATCTGCTGGCGGATCCCGATGACAGCTTCTTTAAGGAACTGGTCAAGGAACATGTCAGCGGTCAGCTGAAAGTGGCTCCGGAGCATTGCAGCAATGCCGTACTGGATAAAATGGGAAAGCCCCATATTGAAACCTATAACCGATTTCAGAAGCGTTTTTATGAAATTACCAAGAGCATCGGAAAAGAGCAGTATCTTGTCCCCTATCTGATGTCCTCCCATCCGGGAAGCACCCTACAGGAAGCCATCACACTGGCACTTTATCTGCGTGACCATCATATTCATCCGGAACAGGTACAGGACTTCTATCCCACTCCGGGCACCATCTCCACCTGTATGTATTACACGGAGCTGGATCCTTATACCATGGAACCGGTTTATGTACCCAAAACAGCCAAAGACAAAGCCATGCAGCGTGCACTGCTGCAATATTACCGCCCGCAGAACCGGGAGCTGGTTCTGGAAGCACTGCGCCGTGCCGGCAGACAGGATCTGATCGGAACAGGTGCAGGCTGTCTGGTGACTCCTGAGCCTGCAAACGGAAATGCAAAAAATAAAAAAGGAGGATCCGGCACATGGAAAACACAATCCGGCAAAACAGCCTCCGCTTCAGCCGGAGCACAAGCCCGAAAAAATCCGGAACAGACAAAAAGAAATCATCCCGTACAAAAGAAAAACAGCCCGGCAGCAAAAAGCGGCAGAAGGAGGGGAAAAGAAGCGTCACGGAAGCCAAAATTCTGATTGTTGCAACCATCGGGATTCTGTCCGTTGCATTTCTTTACCGTGCGGCGGGATGCTATCTGGATTTAAGCGGCATTCCCGGTGTGGACTCCGTAGAACTGGTCAATGCACCGGAGAAAATCGGCATTACCAACGTTCATTATCTGGATGTGGGACAGGGCGACAGCATTCTCATCTGCGGCTCTCAAAAAAATGTACTCATTGACGGCGGTGAACGGAATCAGGGCAATGCTGTTCTGGCTGACTTAAAAGAGTATGGTATAAAAACCATTGACTGTATCATCGCAACCCATCCCCACTCCGACCACATCGGCGGTCTGATTGATGTACTGGAATACGCTGCACAATATTCTGACTTAACGGTCAAGCAGGTAATTGTTCCGGAAATACCGGAAAACGATATTCCCACAACCTCCGTTTATGAGGATTTCCTGAACAGTGTGGAAGAAAACGATCTTTCCCTGACCTATGCAGAATATGAAATGACGCTGGAGCTGGGCAGCGGTACCATGACCCTCTATCCCCCCGTCAGCGGCGTGGATTACAGTTCACTGAACGATTACTCCGTTTGTGCCCATCTGCAATGCGGCGATATTTCCTTCTTCTTTACCGGCGATATGGAAACCGAATCCGAATATGACAGACTGGAAGCCGGTCTTCTGGAGGGTGTTCACGCAAACGTATTGAAAGCGGGTCATCACGGAAGCGGCACAGCTTCATCCATGGAACTGCTGAACCAGCTGAACCCGGATTATGCCGTCATTTCCTGCGGCACCGGAAACAGCTACGGTCATCCCCATCAGGAGGCACTGGAACGTCTCAATCTGTTCTGTGATCATATTTACCGTACCGATCTGGATGGCACCATTACCTGTACAACAGATGGTACCAATCTGGCATGGACATCAAGGAGTGATTGAACCGTATGTTTTACAGCATTGACCGATTGGAGGGAGAATGGGCTGTTCTCATTGCAGATGAAACCTGTGAACAGATTCTGATTCCCAGAAGTACACTGGCTCCGGATATTGAAGAAGGATGTATCCTGCGTTTTGAGGACGGTACATACCATCCGGACATAGAGGAAACACAGCGGCGCAGAAAAGCATTTTTTGAGCGCACGAAAAATCTGAGTAAGAAATGAGGCACACATGGAAACGGACCATTTATGCATCGGCGGCGGTCCTGCCGGCGTTTTTGCTGCACTGACTGCCGCCCGCTCCGGAGGAAAATGCATCATTCTGGAGCAGAATGAATCGATCGGACGCAAACTGCGTATTACTGGTAAAGGACGCTGCAATCTGACCAACGACTGTGACACAGATACACTCATTGCCAAAATTCCCAGAAACGGACGGTTTCTGTACAGTGCATTTTCCCGCTGCACCCCCCGTGATGTCATGGATTATTTTGAGTCACTGGGCGTTCCCCTCAAGGTGGAACGGGGAAAACGTGTCTTTCCCGTCAGCGACCGTGCAGCCGATATTGTGGATGCCCTGAAAAAAGCCCTGAAAAAAGCAGATATTCCTGTGATTCGGGCAAAGGTAAAGCAGCTCTGCTTTGAAAATCACCGATGCACAGGCGCAGTCACGGAGGACGGCACCGTCTATCGTGCCGGAACAACACTTCTTGCAACAGGCGGTGTTTCCTATCCGGCAACCGGCTCCTCCGGTGACGGCTATGGCTTGGCAGAAGCCGCCGGACATACCATCATTGCACCAGTCCCCTCTCTGATTCCGCTGGAAACCGAAGAGAACTGGTGCGCCAAAGCAGCCGGACTGACGCTGAAAAATGTACAGCTGCGGCTCTTTGAAAACGGAAAATGCCGATACGATGAACGGGGCGAACTGATGCTGACGGAATACGGCTTGTCCGGTCCCCTGACCCTGAGTGCAAGTGCACAGCTGAAAATCCCCGTGGGAAATCGCTATACGGCTGAGCTGGATCTGAAGCCTGCACTTTCTGTACAGCAGCTGGATCAGCGTTTGCTGCGGGAATTTTCAGAAACACCCAACCATGTGCTGGGACAGATTCTCCGCAGGCTCCTGCCGGCACAGCTCATTGATCCGGTATGCAGTCTGTGTCAGATTCCACCGGATATCCGGGCAAACAGCGTGACAAAACAACAGCGCAGCGCATTGGTCTGCCAGCTGAAAAAAATGACGCTGCACATCCGGGGCACACGTCCCATTGCAGAGGCGATTATTACACGAGGCGGAATCTCTGTCAAGGAAATAGACGCCAGAACCATGGCATCCAAAAAAATGCCGGGCCTGTATTTCGCCGGTGAAATCATAGATGCAGACGGCTTTACAGGGGGCTTTAATCTGCAAATCGCTTTTTCGACTGCATTCAGTGCCGGCATCGCCATGGCACAGGAAACTGCCGATATGGATTCAGAATCTGTCTTCACAAGAAATGAGACGGATTTGCGAGCGTAATTTTGTCCTATGACAAGGCAAAAATGCGCAGGCAGGCTGTCGCCTGGCAAGCATTTTTAACACAGTCAGAGGCAAAATACGCCGGAAAGACGTGCTCATATGCTTGTGAAGACAGATTCTCAAATATTTTCTAAAAGGAGAAACCTATGAAAACCATTAACATCGCCATTGACGGCCCTGCCGGTGCCGGAAAAAGCAGTATTGCAAAAGAGATCTCCTCTGAGCTGGGCTTTATTTATGTGGATACCGGCGCACTGTACCGCACCATCGCACTGTACGCACAGATGAACCATCTGCATACCAGCCAGGAGCTGATCGACCGGCTGGATGATATTGAGATTGAAATGAATTTCATCGGCGGTACCCAGTGCATCTCACTGTGCGGTGAAAATGTTACAGATGATATCCGCACACCCGAAATTTCCATGGGTGCTTCCAGAGTATCTGCCATTCCTGAGGTTCGTGAATTTCTCTTTGACTTGCAGCAGCAGATGGCGCATGAACATAATGTCATTATGGACGGACGGGATATCGGAACCGTTGTACTGCCCAATGCAGACCTGAAAATTTTCCTCACAGCATCCGCCGATGAACGTGCAAGCCGCCGTTACATGGAGCTGAAAGAAAAATCCGACTGCCCCACCTATGAGGAAATCCGGGCTGATATCATTGCACGGGACTATAACGATACCCACCGTGCCATTGCCCCTCTGAAACAGGCAGAAGATGCCATTCTGATTGATACGACGGATATGGGCTTCCACGAGGTTTGTGAAGAAATCATCTCCCTCATCCGGAAGCGTCTGGATCTGGAGGATTAAGGAGCAAAGTTATGTGGTATTATATCGTTGCATTCTTTTACCGGATTGCCTATTGGTTGGTGCGTTTCGTTTTCTTCTTCTATTATGATATCCGTTTTGAGGGACGGGAAAACCACCCCAAGGAATCTGCTGCAATCTTTGCGTCCAATCACCGCAGCTATCTGGATCCTGTTCTGGTGGCAATGGCAGCTCCGCACCCGTTTAATTACATTGCAAAGGAAAGTCTTTTCAAAACACCTGTATTCGGACAATTCATCCGATTTATGGGGGCATTCCCTACTTCATGGGAAAAAGACCCGTCCTATGATCTGCTGACAGAAGCCACCCGCCGTCTGGAAAAGAAACGGCATCTGACCATCTTTCCGGAGGGAACCCGTCATACAGACGGAAAGGTGGGCAGAGGCAAGTCCGGTATGTGCGTTCTGTCGGCACGAAGCGGAAAACCGGTGGTGCCTGTGGGCATTATCTTTGATTCCAACAATCTGCATTTTCGCAGCAAAATCTGCGTGCGTATGGGAAAGCCCATCTATCCGCAGGATTACGGTCTGACAGCAGAAACCAATCCCCACCAGATGCGTCAGATGAAAGAGGATATTATGACCGCCATTCGTACCATGGTAGAGGAAAATCCTCCATTCCCGATTCTGCACGATGAACCGAAGAAAAAATCATCCCGTGAAAAAGCAAGGGCTGCAAGAGAACAAGCGGCAAAGGAGGAATAAGTCATGGTTCAGATTACAGTTGCCAAATCCGCCGGATTCTGCTTCGGTGTAGACCGTGCCGTCAAAATGACCTATGAGGCACTGGATCAGTATCCTGCTGTTGCTACACTGGGGCCCATCATCCATAACAACAATGTAGTGGATGATATGCTGCGCCGGGGCGCACGGATTATTCAGCAGGTCTCAGAGCTGCATCCCGGCGAATGTGCTGTCATTCGCTCCCATGGCGTCAGCTCCTGTGTATACGATGCTCTGCATGCCCTGGGAAATCCCTATATTGATGCAACCTGTCCCTTTGTTGCAAAAATTCATAAAATTGTTGCAAAACATACGGCACAGGGGGATTATGTACTCATTGCAGGCGATGCCAATCATCCCGAAGTAGCTGCAATTGTAGGGCATTGTAAGGGGAATTGCTTTGTCTTTGAGGATGATGAAGCTCTTATAAATTTTTTTAAAACAAAATATGAAAAAATAGAAAAAAGGCTTGCAATTGTTGCTCAAACAACGTATAATATATTAGTATGGGAGAAGTGTATGGAAGCTCTTCCCAAAGACGATTCGAACATCACGGTTTATGATACGATTTGCCATGCAACCCAAGTGCGTCAATCTGATGCAGATGCCCTTTCCCGTAAATCTGATCTGATGATCATTGTCGGCGGAAAACACAGCTCCAACACAGTGAAGCTGTTTGATGTCTGCAAAAAGAACTGCAAATCCTATCACATCGAGACTTCGGACGAGCTGTACACTTTAGACCTGCGTAATGCCCGTGCAATCGGCATTACCGCCGGGGCGTCCACACCGGCACATATTATTGAGGAGGTAAAAACCACTATGACTGAAATTATGAATGATTTCGAGGACATCAATTTTGAAGAAGCACTTGAACAGTCCTTCAAAAAAATACATACAGGAGAGAAAGTTAAGGGCACTGTTGTTGCACTGAACAACAACGAAGCAATCGTTGAAGTCGGCACAAAGCACACTGGCTATGTTCCGCTGAGCGAACTGACAGATGACCCTGCACTGACACCGGCTGACGTTGTGAAAGTCGGCGATGAAATCGACCTGATTGTAACCAAAATCAACGACCAGGAAGGCATTGCAATGCTCTCCAAGAAAAAGGTGGATGAGCAGAAGGGCTTTGAGGAAATCATCAAGGCAAAGGAAGAAGAAACTGTTCTGGAAGGAACGGTTCAGCATGTCGTAAAGGGCGGCGTAATCGTTGGCTATGCTGGCGTTCGTGTGTTCATTCCGGCATCTCAGAGCGGTCTGCCGAGAAATGCTGAAATGGATGTACTCCTGAAGACAAAGGTAAAGTTTGTCATTCTGGAGGTAAACGACCACAGAAGACGTGCAGTCGGCTCCATCAAGGCTGTTCAGAAGGCTGAAAAGGAAGCTGCTAAGGAGAAGTTCTGGGAAACTGCTGAAGTTGGCGCAACCTATAAGGGTGAAGTCAAGTCCCTGACAAGCTACGGCGCATTTGTCGATCTGGGCGGTATTGACGGTATGGTTCACATCTCTGAGCTGTCCTGGAAGCGCATTAAGCATCCGTCTGAGGTAGTGAAGGTTGGCGACTTTATCGAGGTTTACATCAAGGAACTGGACAAGGAAAACAACCGCATTTCTCTGGGCTATAAGAAAACAGAGGACAATCCGTGGGAGAAGTTCAAGGCGAATTATGCAATCGGCGATGTAATCTCTGTTAAGATCGTTTCCATCACACCCTTCGGCGCATTTGCACAGATCATTGATGGCGTTGACGGTCTGATTCACATTTCTCAGCTGGCAAATAAGCGTGTGGACAATGTGAAGGATATCGTTTCTGTAGGCGATGTTGTAGATGTTAAGATTATTGATATTGACATCGAGAATAAGAGAATCAGCATTTCCATGCGTGCACTGCTGGAAGATGCTGAGGATGCTGCTGACGCTGAGGAAGCAGCTGATGAGGCTGAGGATGCTGAATAATTTCAGCTGATATGCAAAAATATGGACTGCCTGAAAAGGCAGTCCATAATTTTTGCAATGCTGACTGGCACGAGATGGAAAAGAGCGACTAAGAGCCTGTTTCAGATCTGGAGACAGTCGGATTTTCGTCCTGACGATGAACGTCCGACGCAGCAATACTGGGTGTATTGCCAATGTCATCAACTTAAGAAAATATAGAAGTTTTCGGTCAAGCCTTTCTCAAAAGGCTTGCAGGGTCCAGGGACAGCGTCCCTGGTCGCCGTCCGCAGACGGTGAAATGCCCTGCGCCATCCTTTTGGCGCGCGGAGAAAGGGGGAAATCCAAGCGACAGCTTGGATTGGGGGAAGCGGACAAGACCGCTTCCCCCTGTTTGAGCGATGGGGTAAGCTTTCCTTGCAAACGTTCCGGTGGAACGTTTGCAGCGAAAAATCCTTAAATTCACGACATTGGGTGTATTGCAAGGAGGACGGGCTCAGGCATTTGTTCCAATCTGATTTCTTTTGAATTTTTTCTTAAAGAATGCTTCGACCTTTATGTAAAGCACTGCCGATGCTATCGTTATTGCCATAGCACATATAATTTTCAGAATCATCATATCCTGCAAATGGAATCTTGACAGCGCAAAATTCACGCATCTTATTGCAATATTATGAATTAAAAATGTATATGCGGATATATTGCCTATAAATACAAGCACCTTATTTGTAAGCAGCTTTGTAATCATACCCTTATTGACTGCAAAAAGATAAACGACGAACAGCGATACAGGAACAAATAAAATCGTATATCTTAACCCCTGATTACTGATTCTATCCGTATGCAGATACATGGCAGCAACAGAAAGGATTATTGCGAAGATTTCAGCAGCCGTATATATTTTTGCATGGGCTCCGGTTTTTTCGTCTCTTCTGTTGTAAATCATAGCAAGGCATACACCTAATATGAAATCTCCAAGACGATACAGCGGGCATATATAAGTAAACCACTTCGCTATATCATCATTGAACAAATCAAAAAAGGAATTCGAGACAAACCATCCGGTCAGCAGCATGACAGATGCTGTTGCAGCCATCAGAAGATAAACAGATCTTTTGTTTTTCATCTTATTTATGAGGTATAACAATAATGGTGCTGCAAGACATATGAACATATACGCTGACAAATACCATGAAACACCATTTAGTGAATAATACACATTCCCATCGGGAACCCATGCCTGAACAAGAAAAATGTTAAGAAGCAATGAGGTCAGCGAAATTTTGAATCCCGATAGCAAAGCACTGGCAAGCATCATAAGAATATGAAGCATGTATATTTTTGAAATCTTTTTCCAAGCAAAAGCAAAGCTTCCTTTTATTGATATATCCTGTATCGGCTTCCGGAAATAACTCAACTCCATACAAAAACCGGACAGTACAAAAAATATAGACACACCAAACGCACCCGTAAAATATGGAACATAACAATGGCGCAAAAATATTTCAAAAAAAGCAATTGCTCTCAACGCTTGAATGGAACCGGATTTTCTGTTCTCTTTCATATTGACCTCCCTCAACGCAGATGATTTTACTGCATTCAATCAGCAAAACTCATTCTTCAGGCTTTCACCTACTATGCATAAATTCTTAACTCGATTTACCGAAAAATCGCATACATTATAGCACATGCAGCCGGATTTGTCAAGAAACTGTAAAAGC
>JBJERF010000109.1:0-2915 GCA_051882115.1 Ruminococcus sp.
AACTCTGTCAACAGTTCTTTTCGCTGTGCAAGCTCCGACATAAATCCGCCAATCAGATCACGCTTGACAAGACGCTCCTCCTTCTGTTGCTGCAAGGATATAGCCTTTGCTTTTGCCTTTTCATATCGTTCCACCAGTGCATTGTAATGGGCGTTATATTCCTCCTGATTCTGCACTGTCATACTGTTTTCCATGATATATTTCCGAGTCAGTTCCGCAACGATCTCCATCTCCTGTGTGACTGCTTTCCACTTTTCGTCTAGCTCAGAACAATCTGTCAGCAGTTCCTGCATCATCCGGCAGTTTTCCAGAATTTCAGAACGATTTACAAACAGCTGATTACAGGCAGAAAGGAACTTTTCTTTGATCGTATCCTCATATAAGTGTGGCGTATCACACTGGCACGTACCATCAAATTTATGATTGCACTGCCAAATCACACGGCGATATTTTGAAGTGGAGTGCCATACTTTTGAACCATAAAAGTTTCCGCAGTCACCGCAGATAATTCTCGCTGCAAAAATACTCTTGCTGTTGTACTGCTTTCCCAGTGCTTTTCTGCGCAGGAATTCTGCCTGCACCAGTTCAAATTCATCCGGCGGAATAATAGCTTCGTGGCTGTGTTCCACATAATATTGCGGAACTTCACCTTCATTTATCTTGGTTTTCTTTGTGAGAAAATCCACAGTAAATTTCTTCTGGAGCAATGCTGCACCCTTGTACTTCTCATTGGTCAGAATGCTTTCAATGGTGGATGACTGCCACTTTTCCTTTCCCGCAGGAGTAGGGATTTTCTTATCAGTCAGCGTTTTGGCAATTTTGCAAGGTGTCATACCTTCCATGAAACTGCGGTAAATCAGACGTACAATTTCAGCTTCCTCTGGCACCACCTCCGGCAAGCCGTTCTCTCCCCTTTTATAGCCCAGGAATCTCTTATACGGCAGACTGACTTTACCATCAGCAAATCGCTTCCGTTGTCCCCATGTTACATTTTCGGAGATAGAACGGGATTCCTCCTGTGCCAGAGAGGACATGATTGTAATGAGAAGTTCACCCTTACTGTCCAGTGTATAAATGTTCTCCTTTTGAAAATATACCTCTATGCCTTTTTCTTTGAGCTTTCGCACAGTCGTAAGAGAATCCACCGTATTTCTAGCAAATCTACTCACGCTTTTGGTAACAATCAGATCAATTTTTCCGTCCAGAGCGTCAGTGATCATCCGATTAAAGCCGTCACGGTGCCGGGTGTTCGTGGCACTGATTCCCTCATCCGTATACATTCCTGCAAATTCCCATGCCGGATTTTCCTGTATGTAATGGGTGTAGTAATCCACTTGTGCCTCATAGCTGGTGAGTTGCTCCTCGCTGTCTGTGGAAACTCTCGCATACGCCGCAACCCTGCGCTTTCGGGCACTGGTTTTCGGCAGATGAGTTGCTATATTAATAGTAGGCGGAATCATTCTTACGGCTCTTTCGGACATCTTTTTCTCCTCCTTGCATTTAACCCGGCTTGTATTCGCATTTCATCTGTCCAACTTTCTGAACGGGAACGATCCTGCCAGCACTCTGTGACTTTATGACCATCACAAAAAATAAAAGTCAGCATATTCGGTTCCGGAACAAGAATCCTTTCTATGCGCTGTGCAAAGATAGCCGCATCGAATTCCTGTAAGTCCAGAACCTTGCAGCAAACAGAATACAGCGTATTTTCAGGAATCTGCTTTGCGGTAGGGCAATAGCTTTTCCCTATGGTGTTATACGTTGCACAAATCCAGACAATTCCCGCAGCAGTTGTCTTTCTGTGATAATGTTTACCGCAGCATCCGCACTGGATTTTACTTGTAAATGGATAAACCGCAGTCGTATGATTTGACGGAGCAAATAATCTCCTTTGTTCCAGCAATCGCCTTTGCACAGCATCAAAAACAGCTTTTTCAATAATTGCAGGATGAGAGTTATCCACAACATATTTCCTCAGTTGTCCCATATTTGCCATTTTCCGCTTGGTAATGTGATTCTCAGAATAGAATTTCTGCAAAATCATTATGCCTGCATATTTCTCATTCCGCAGAATACGGAATACACTTTCCGGGCTCCACTGATTGCCGTTTCGGGTTGGAATTCCCTGTTCATTCAGCTTATTGGCAATTGCTTGTTTTCCCATTCCAGAGAGATAATCTGAAAAAATCATCCTGACAGTTTCCGCCTCCTCTGGTACAATTTCCAGACTGCCGTCCTTGGTACGCCTGTAACCCAGTATGACAATTCCGCCGATTTTACCTTGTTCAAAATCTCTGCGAATCTGCCATTTCTTATTTTCGCTGGCAGACAGACTTTCCTCCTGTGCATAGCTTGCAAGAATCGTCAGCATCAATTCACCGTCTGCACTCATAGTGTGAATATTCTGCTCTTCAAAATAAACATCCACGCCAATATCTTTCAATTCTCTGACTGTTTCCAGAAGTGTCACTGTATTTCTGGCAAATCTGGAAATTGATTTTGTCAGAATCAAATCCAACTTTCCGGCACGGCATTCTGCAAGCATTTTCTGAAAGTTTTCACGATTTCCTTTGGTTCCGGTCAGTGCCTCATCAGCATATACGCCGCAGTAAAGCCAACCGTGATGATTCTGTATCAATTCACTGTAATAACTGACCTGTGCAGACAAGGAATGCAGCATGGCGTCCTTACCGTTTGAAACTCTGGCATAAGCGGCAACCCGTTTCAACTTTGGCTGTTTCGGTATCGGAAACTGCACCTGTTGTATCATTCGTTCCATGATACCCCTCCTTTCGTGATGACATATTACCTCTGAACTGCGGAGGAGTCAAGGAATATACTACACGAATTTAAGCCGTATTTTTCGGCAAGAATTGTATTCATTCTGCGGTACTCGTCCGATGAAATGATATGCT
>JBJERF010000110.1:0-2868 GCA_051882115.1 Ruminococcus sp.
CTCATACAGAAGGTCTTGCAAACTTCCATAATGCATTTGCATCAATTTACGAAGGCCGTTATCTGGCAGGTATTGTAGCTGGTATGAAGCTGAACGAAATGATTGAAGCAGGTACAATTAAAGAGGATGAAGCAAAGATCGGTTATGTTGGCGCATTTACCTATGCAGAGGTTATTTCCGGTTATACTTCTTTCTTCCTGGGTGCCCGTTCTGTCTGCCCTACTGCAACGATGGATGTTACTTTCACAGGTTCCTGGTACGATGAAACTGCTGAAAAAGAAGGTGCGAATAAACTGATCGACGGCGGCTGCAAGCTGATTTCTCAGCATGCTGACTCCATGGGTGCTCCTACTGCATGTGAAAATGCAGGTATTCCCAATGTTTCCTACAACGGAAGCACAGCAAGTGCATGTCCCAATACATTCCTTGTTTCATCCAGGATTGACTGGGCTCCTTATTTCGAGTATATTATGACATGTCAGGCAAAGGGTGAAGCAATTGCTGCTGATTACACCGGTGATATTGCTACCGGTTCTGTAGTTCTGACCGATCTGGGTACAGCTGTAGCAGAAGGCACAGCAGAAGCAATCGAAAAGGCTAAAGCTGAGCTGGAAGCAGGAACTCTTCAGGTATTCGATACCGAAACATTTACTGTAGATGGCAAGAAACTGGATTCTTACATGGCTGATGTTGATACCGATCCCAATTATGAAGGTGATCATGAAGCAATCGTTGACGGACATTTTGCAGAATCTGCAGAAGGATTCCGTTCTGCTCCTTACTTCAACCTGAATATTGATGGCATCACATTACTGGATCAGAAATTCTAATCGAATAAGATATTATTAAGATCCGGAAGGGCGGTTGCGACATTTGCCGCACCGCCTTTCTTTTAAGCGGAGTCATTTCAGGAACAATGAAACACAGCAGATTGTGTTCTGCTGTGTTTCGTTGTTCCTGAAAATAAAAGTGTTTTCATACAAAAGTTGAGAGGAGAAAATCATTGGCAGAGAAGATTGCGGCAGTGACATTAAAAAATGTCACGAAAACTTTTGGAAAAGTAGTTGCCAACGATAAAGTCAGTCTGAGCATTTATAAAGGAGAGGTTCTGGCACTGCTGGGTGAAAACGGAAGCGGTAAAACCACTCTGATGAATATGCTGTCCGGTATTTATTTTCCGGATGAAGGACAGATTTTTATTAATGGCAGGGAAGTTGTCATTGCTTCGCCGAAGGATGCCTTTTCCCATGGCATTGGTATGGTACATCAGCATTTTAAACTGGTTGATGTACTGACAGCAACAGAAAACATTATTCTCGGCATGGAAGGCAGACTGAATATCAAAGAAGCCTCCGCCAGAATCAGAGAAATCTGTGACCGTTACGGTTTTGATGTGGATCCGGATCAGAAAATCTACGATATGTCTGTATCACAGAAGCAGACGGTTGAAATCGTAAAAGTGCTTTACAGAGGTGCTGACATTCTGATTCTGGACGAGCCCACAGCCGTGCTGACTCCTCAGGAGACTGAAAAGCTGTTTTCTGTTCTCCGCAATATGAGAGAGGATGGCAAGGCGATTGTTATTATTACCCATAAAATGCATGAGGTGGAAGAAATTTCAGACCGTGTGGCGGTACTTCGAAAGGGCTGCTACATCGGTGAAATGATGACAAAGGACACCAATGCGGCTGAAATGACCAATATGATGGTGGGACACAGCATTTCTCTGAATATTGAGCGGCCGGAACCGGTGAATCCGAAGCCGCGTATTGAAGTAAAGGGGCTGACAATCCGGTCCGAAGACGGTATTGTAAAACTGAAGGACATCAGTTTTACCGCAAACAGCGGTGAAATTCTTGGAATTGCCGGTATTTCCGGCTGCGGACAGAAGGAACTTCTGGAAGCCATCGCCGGTTTGCAGAAGGTGGAGAGCGGATCCATTACTTACATTGAAGATGACGGCAGCACGGATGAACTGCTGGGTAAAGACCCCAGAAAGATTGCAGAAATGGGTGTCGCTCTTTCCTTCGTACCGGAGGATCGTCTCGGTATGGGTCTGGTGGGCAATATGGACCTGACTGACAATATGATGCTCCGTTCTTTCCGGAAAGGCCATTCATTTTTTACAGATCGGAGAAGTCCCAGGAAGCTGGCTGAAAATGTGGTAAAAAAGCTGGGTGTTGTGACACCGGATCTTTCCACCCCTGTCCGCAGACTTTCCGGCGGAAATGTTCAGAAAGTGCTTGTGGGCCGTGAGATTGCATCGGCACCTACCGTACTGCTGACAGCATATGCAGTCCGTGGTCTGGATATCAATTCTTCCTATACGATCTATGATCTGATCAATGAGCAGAAAAAAGCCGGTGTGGCGGTTATTTTTGTGGGAGAGGATCTGGATGTTCTGCTGGAGCTGTCTGACCGGATTCTGGTGCTTTGCGGCGGCGAAGTCAGCGGTATTGTGGAAGGTAAAAATGCGGATAAAAATGAAGTTGGTATGATGATGACAAAGATCGGAGGTAAAAAGAATGAATAACAGAAATCAGGAGCCTCTGTTCCATATTTCCAAAAGGGATGCGCTTCCCTGGCAGAAAGCCTGGGCAATCCGCGGCGCTGCAATTCTGGCAGCACTGATCGTCTGCGGCGTGATTACCATGATCACAACGGGAGACAATCCGATTTCCATTTATAAAACAATCTTTCAGGGAGCCTTTGGTTCCGCGAGAAAGACCTGGGTTACCTGTCAGAATATCAGCATTCTGCTGATTATTTCCCTGGCTCTGACACCTGCGTTCAAAATGCGTTTCTGGAACATTGGCGGGGAAGGTCAGGTGCTGATGGGCGGCCTTGCTGCTGCAGCGTGCATGATCT
>JBJERF010000111.1:0-2808 GCA_051882115.1 Ruminococcus sp.
AATGTTGGTAAGGTGAAAACCATTCTGAAGGATGGAACTACGCAGATCTTTGCACGGTTGGTCAAATGTGCGGATTGCGGCTGGTCCATGTGGTTCGGACAGCGGCACAAAGGGAAACACACCGGCTATTACTACTTCGGTAAATAAGGGCAGACTGACCAGAGATGCTCCATGCATTTTATTCGGTACGATGTAATGTAACTCAATATTGGGCCAGCACTTTTTATGTCAGAACAAATCCTTTTGATTATTGAGCCTTAGCAAATACAATGCAAACGGGCATGGCCGATTTGTCAGCGATGCCCGTTTGCGCTTGTGCACATTATCTCCTTCAAGTGGAGGACTTTTGCCTCAATCTGCCGGATCGTATCAAGAAAAACAGTATCTGTCTGGCCGGTAGGATCAGCCAGTCCCCAGTCCTCCCGCCACTTACAAGGCAAGAATGGACACTGTACATTGCAGCCCATGGTTACCACCACATCCACGGGCGGGAGGTCGGACAGCAGCTTGCTGTGTTGTCCTTCGGCCTCCATATCTATGTGGTACAGTTCCCTCATCAGACGGACAGCGTCGGGATTTATGTGGTCCTTTCGTTCGGTCCCGGCAGAGTAGCTTTCAAACACATCTGCGGCCAGATGGCGCCCCAGCGCCTCCGCAATCTGGCTGCGGCAGGAGTTGTGGACACAGATGAATGCAACTTTTTTCATGAGATGTCCTCCCGATTAGATTTGTTTTCATCCTGGATATTCAGGCGATACAATTTTTGAATCCCGACCGGTGTTGTGTATGGGTCAAAATACTCCACAAACTCCCAATGAAACGACTCATAGAAGCCGTCCAAATGGGTATACAGGTACAATTCCGTCAGATGAAGTTCTTGTGCCTTTTCCGGTACGGAATTCAGAAGCATCTTTCCGATACCCTGCCCCCGGAAGGGCGCATCTACATAAACATCGGTGAGCCAGGGGTACACATCCGTTCTGGATTTGCAATCGCTCATTAGAATCTGATACATTCCTGCGGGTTGACCGTCAGCCAGCGCCAGAAAGGTTTGCGGAATGCGGCTTTCCGAGATGGAATGCCGACAGAACGAATGAATTTCCTCTCTTGGGTATCCTTCTGCTTTACCCCACCAGTTGTAGATCCAGTTTGCCATGATGTCGATGTATTTTTCGTCAGTTTTTCGGACTTTAATCAATTTCAGATTCATTTTGCGTTCCTCGCTTCCTGAATATGTTGTATAACATTACATATCCCGCATCTATAGCTTCTGCAATGGTGATTCCAAGCCAGATAAAGGAGTCTCCCAGAATTGCGGGAATGGAAAAAATGCAGATTATGTTTAATACAAAGCTGCGCAGAATGGCGATTCGCAGGGCTTGGCTGGTCTGTTTGACGGAAAGAAAGTAGGTGCTATAGACGATATTAACCGCTGCAAAGGGGAAGCTGGTTCCATAAACCAGGATACATTCGTAGGCCAGACGAATCATTTCCGAGTCAGAATTAAAGATGCTGATGATGGGTTTTCCCCACAAGACCATAATAACATATACAAGCAAAGATAGAAATACATTTAAGACCAGTCCCTGCCGCAGATACGCCTTCTCTTGTTTGAAATTCCCCTCGCCGCGGCTTAGGCTTAGTAGGGGTTGAAGCCCCTGGGCGAGACCGATAAAGACGGCCAGAATAATTACGAGCAGATATGCAATCACCGAAAAGGCGGCCATACCAATTTCCCCGAAGGCACGTATCACAATTTGATTATAGCAGAATGTTGTTACTGGGGAATTCATCTGCGTCACGAACTCAGGCAGACCTGTGTGGAGAACGCTGAACACATCAGCTTTTGAAAGTTTGGGCAGGGCAAAGCGAAGAATTCCTTTTTTCAGAATGAAATGGAAAGAAAGAATCAGACAGGCCAGCACCTGCCCCAGCCCGGAAGCAATCGCTGCCCCCTTGATGCCCATTTGGAGTGGGAAAATAAAGAGCCAGTCCAGAAAAATATTGCTGAGCGCGCCTGCAATCATGCCCCAAAATGCAAGCTGGGGATTGCCGTCATTGCGGATAAATGTTGCCAGCATCATGGCCCCGCAGTAAAAAATACTGAATACCACATAGTGTTTGAGGTAAATAGCGGTATCTTTTAACAAGACCTCGTTGGCTCCCATCATTTTGGCGATAGGCTCAGGGAAAAGAATACTGATGGCACTCATGAACAGGGAGAATAGAAGCACAAGAAAAACACTGATATGAAAGAGATTGTTCGCTTTTTCTGTCTCGCCCCGGCCAAAGGAGATAGCGGTCAGGGACGCGCCGCCCATAGTGATCATCATGGTAATTGCGGTCAGGAGCGAAATAAACGGTACTGAAATGTTGACTGCCGCCAGACCGTTTGTTCCGACACCCCGGCCTACAAAGATGCCATCCACAACAAAATATAGTCCTGTTACCAGCATGGAGCCGATAGATGGGATGACATACTGAATAAATCGCCGATTGTTGTGCATGTTTTTCCTCCTGGTGTTGTTTGATAGAAAGCATAAACTATACCCCAGGGGATGAGTCAATAGGAAACAATAAAGAATTATGTTTCTGGGCAGATAATCAAGTGCCTAAGGACAAAAGGTAACCCCGCATAAAGCATTCCGCTCCGTGCTTTACGCGGGGTGTGCCGTTATTTTCCCATGATTGCCTTTATGTCGGCGATAGTTCTGGGAATCGCTGCGGAAAGGTTTTCACAGCCAGTCTCCGTAATCAGGCAGTTGTCCTCAATCCGGAACCCAATGCCCCATTCTTCGTGGTAGATGC
>JBJERF010000112.1:0-12472 GCA_051882115.1 Ruminococcus sp.
TGTGGGAGGGGGCTGATGCTTCCCTGCTTTCGGTAACTGAAACGGGGGTGGGGTAGACGATCCAGCGGTACGCTGGTTTTTGATAAATTCTGTAAAACCTCTTGACAAGTAAACAATTGTTTACTATAATAGAAGTGTAGAATGTAAACAATCGTTCACACACAAGGAGGAAGTATGAAACAAGAAGCAAGCATTACCGCACGCATGTCCGCATTTGTACGAGCCTATCACACAGAACAGGAAGAAAATCCTGTATTTGCAGACCCCATCGCCAGAATGCTGTTCACCGATGCAGAATACGAGCAAATGAAAAATTGGATTACAGAAGGAGCAGATTTCTTTATACCCCGACTGAACGGCAGAAAAGTAGAAAAGCAGCAACTGCTTGATTGTATCATCTGCACGCAACTGGCTCCAACCCCCATTGCCCGTGCTAAATACTGCGAGGATTGCCTGAAAACCGCCATACGCACAGGCACAAAACAATACGTCATTCTGGGCGCAGGCTATGATACATTTGCGTGGCGTGAAAATGAACTGATGAAAAAAATCACCCTGTTTGAAGCCGACCATCCACTTACACAGGCAGATAAACAAAAGCGGCTCTCCCGTGCCGGTCTGGAGATGCCGTCCAATCTGCATTTTGTACCTGTGGATTTTACAAAAGATCATTTAAAAGAACGACTGTTGGAAAATGGCTTTGATATGACCCAAAAAACCTTTTTCAGTTGGTTGGGTGTAAGCTACTATCTCACAGATGAACAAATACGGAAATTACTGGCTGAAATATCCGGATTTGCTTCGGAAGGCAGTACCATTGTATTTGACTATGCAGACAGCGGACTTTTCAGCTCTGATATCCAACGTGTGAAAAATATGCTGGCAATGGCACAGGCCGGAGGCGAACCCATGCACTTTTGCTGCGATCGTCCGGAGCTTTCCCGACTGCTGGAGGATTATCACTTTTTGATATATGAAGATCTGACACCGGATGATATAGATGGTCAGATTTTGAATGACTCTGACATAACTGCCTTTGAGCATATCCATTATGCAGCGGCAGTTATCAAAAACACCGGATATATTCACACCAAAGAAAAGATTCTGCAAACAGCTCTGCGGTTGTTTGCAAAACGGGGATATAACGCTGTCTCTGTCCGGGATATTGCCGGTGAACTGAGCATTACACAGGCGGCTTTGTACAGGCATTACAAAAACAAAGAGGATATTTTTTACAGCATACTTCGCCGTATGGAGAAGCAGCATTCTGCACAGGCAAAGAAAAGCTGTGTCTCTGAAAAACAGCTTGAACAAACTCCGGAAGATTATAAAAATACAAAGCCCACCGATTGGAAAGATTTTACACTCTCTATGTTCCGCTATTGGACACAGGATGCTTTTGCCGCTGCTTTCCGGAAAATGCTGACGCTGGAACAATACCGGAACCATGAGACAGCCCGACTTTATGAACAATATCTGTCTGTCGGTCCACTGTATTCCATAAGAGATAGGCTGCATGAAATGGGCTGTAAAGATCCGATGCAGAAAGCCGTTGCACTTTATGCGCCTGTATTCCTGTTGATGAATCTATATGATACTGCGGAAAATAAAAGCGAAATTTACAATATACTAAAAAATCACATTCATGCATTTACAATTGACTAAAATGATTCAAGATCCGCAGACAGCGAAATTCCCTCAGCTGAAATCCAGCTGCACCGGAACCGCCTGATCGATAGAGATAGAATCAATTGTTACATGACAGTCCATTGCAAGGATTTTCACACCGGCTTCCTGCGCATCCCGAAGTGCCATGCCAAATGCGGCATGCGTTTGGTCATTGGGACGAAAAGCAGTCATGCCTTTCATCTGAATCACAAACAGAACATATGCTTCATACCCATCCTTTTGACATTGTATCAGCTCACGAATATGCTTTACACCTCGCTCTGTAGGCGCATCGGGAAACATGGCGATGCCGTTTTTTTCTAATGTAACCCCCTTCACCTCCAGAAAAGCCTTTGTATTTCCATCCGTCACAAAAAAATCAAATCGTGAATTTCCATACTGCACCTCACGGCGAATAACAGCATTTTCAGAAAAGAGTCCGCCCTTTTTCAGCCACTCCGCCGTAACATCATTGGGAATCTGAGAATCCATATTAATCAGCAAAGGAAAATCCGTTCCACGCTGCTTTTCTACTGCAATCAGATCATAGCCGGTTTTTCGGCTGGGATTTCCCGCAACAGAAAGATATACCCTGCTGCCCGGAATCAAAAGCTCCTTGCAGCGGCCTGTATTCTTCACATGAACAGTCTCCGGAAAACCATTTATTTCTACATGAGCAATGAAGCGGTTGGGACGTTCCAGAAAAATACCGCTGACTACCTGTTTGTATTTCATATGCTTTCTCCTTTCTGAAAATCATTTTATCATAAAAACAAAAGGACCGCACAGCTGTGCAGTCCTTTTATTTTTCAAAACTTACTTTACAGGAAGTGCTTCAACCAGTTCAACTACATAGCTCATCAGTGCAATCAGATCGTCGCTATTAATTGTACCATCGTCCTTGCACGCTGCAGCCTTCAGCTGTGTATCATTGAGTGTTACCATCTTTGCAATATACTTGTTCAGCAAAATGATATCCTTCAGATTTACATCGCCATCCATATTTACATCACCAATGGTTACGTTATCCGGAACATCAGTAGTCGTGGATGTAGTGGTCGTGGTATCAGGAGCCTTTGTAGTTGTGCTTGTAGGTGTTGTTGTAGTCGGATCAGACTTTGTGGTATTTGTCGTTGTTGTAGTGGTTGTCGTTGTTGTGGTAGTAGTTGTTGTTGTAGGTGTCGGTTCAGACTTTGTAGTAGTTGTCACTGTCGGAGTAGTTGTCGGTTCAGACTTTGTAGTAGTAGGCATTGTTGGTGTGGTTGTCGGCTCAGATTCTGTGGTAGTTGTCGTAATTGTGGTGGTGGTTGTAGTCGTTGTCGGATCGGATTTTGTAGTAGTAGGCATTGTTGGTGTGGTTGTATCTGTATAGCCCGGCAGACCGGAAACCGTAAATGTAACTTCCATTACATCTGTCAAAGAAATCTCAGAGCCACTGATATCGCTGATCTTCGGAGAAGTCCATGTGTTCAGGATATTCAGACGCAGGCTGACACCATCATTATCTGTACATAATGCACCATCGGTAGGACCTGTATATGCAATTTCAACGCCGTCCAGTGTAATTTTATCAATGGTAAAGTTGATACCGCATTCCTCCAGCGGATTGGTAGAACCTTCCGGAGCAAAGGAATAGATATTAAAGTCAGACTGAAGAATCAGACATTCAATAGAGCCTGTTCCGTCACCTTCTGTGATGTTATAACGAACAGTATAAGTACCATCGCCTGTTACTTCAGCCGGTTCCTGACCAGCATCGGTCTTATTCCAGTACTGATAGGATCCTGCCTGACCAGCCAGCCACACATTGCCCAGCACTTCGCCGCCCTGTGTGGTCGTTGTTTCAGTGGGCTTTGTTTCTGTAGTTGTGGTTGTCGTTGTTGTCGTATCAGAAGACTGAGACGGATCTGTCGTAGTGGTGGTAGTTGTGGTGGTTTCGGTGGTAGTTGCTTCTGTTGTAGTCGTTGTTGTTGTTTCTGTAGTTGTTGCTTCTGTTGTAGTCGTGGTTGTAGTCGTTTCAGTAGTTGTTGCTTCTGTTGTAGTCGTGGTTGTTGTCGTTTCTGTAGTTGTAGTAGGAGTCGAACCGCCTCCGAAATCGTAGTTTTCGTCGATTTCAGCAATAGAAGCCAGCTTTGCCGGGAAAACAGATGCATCTCCGCCGTATTTAGAAGCCAGTGCTGCAATTGCCAGTGCGAAGCAGCCGTTGTAATCCAGTGCCGGTTCTGTAAACTGGTAAGAATTCTGTTCATCGGAATAATTTCCGCTGCCATCCATACCGCCTACCAGACAGCCGTATGCAGTATAGGTTGCCTCTGTATTATCCTGAGGATTGCCTGTACCCGGATTTGCCGCACGGTGATGAATTCTTGTTGCCCACTTGTCACCGTAACCCAGCAGGAAGCTGTAGCCGGTAGAGTTATTGCCAAGGATTACATCCATCTGATGCTTTGCAGCCTCTGCATAGGAGCTATCCCCTGTTGCATCTGCGATATGATTTGCCACCATCTGCAATGCACAGTTATAACGAGATGCACCCCAGCCGGCTGCATTATAAGAGCTTGTAGAAAGACCGCCCTGATTGCTGAGTTCAAACTTCATTTCGTTGACATAAGTTGTTGTATCGTAACCAACTTCTGCCAGCAATGCGGAATAACCGCCCCATACCTTGTCCCATGTGTACATGTAATAGTCATACTCGCTGTTGTTATAGCAGCCATTTGCCGTAAGCTTATAAGCAGGTGAATAGGAAGACGGAAGCGTACCGTTATTTCCTGCCAGAGCAACCCAAAGATCAGACCAGGCAATATCATCCTTCTGACTGGTAGAAGCGTACATACTGCCGCATCCATCATTCGTAACAGTCGGATACTTTTCAGTGAATTTCTCTAATGCCTGTGCATACTTCAGACATTCATCCGCATAAGCCGTATTGCCATTCTTTCTGAAAGCCAGGGAAGATGCAGCCAATGCTGCTGCCATCTGACCGGAGGCATCCGCCTGAGCGTGGGAAGAATCTGCCCAATAAGTTGTACGTGTCATGGTCTGGGTTTCCGGTGCAGTCCATGCACTGTGGTCTTCGCCCTCAGCTGCAACCTGATAACAGAATGCGATGACATCATCATTGCTGTCCAGATACGTTACCTTCATGAAATAATCACAGAAGTTCTCCAGAACATACAGCAGATGATCGGTACAATTTGCTTTCTCATAAGCATCCGGATAAGTAAAATAGGACCATGCAAGGCTGGTTGCACCAAAGCCCATTGTCATGGAAAACTTGATGTGGTCGCCGGCATCATGATAACCACCGGATACATCTACTGTGTTTGCGCCGCCATTCTGCGCCTGAATGGCACTCTTAGATGCAGAAGAAAGACCCTGTGCATTGTCCAGTGATGCTGTTGCAT
This sequence comes from Ruminococcus sp., assembly GCA_051882115.1. Taxonomy (GTDB): domain Bacteria; phylum Bacillota; class Clostridia; order Oscillospirales; family Ruminococcaceae; genus Ruminococcus_C. The sequence continues at coordinate 5,076 of JBJERF010000112.1, forward strand.
CCTGCATATGGCAGTCATCACGCCAGGTCAGCGGATTTTCACCCACATCTCCGCCGCATTGATTGGCATCATAGAAGTACAGAGACATCTGAAGTGCTTCTATATAATTTTCGTCAGCTGCATCTGCGCTGATTGCTGTTGAGAATCCAGCAACAGCACTGGTGACTCCGACTACAGCAGCTGTCAAAGCCGTTGTAATCCGTTTCCTAAATTTCTTCATATATACCTCCACAAAGAATAGATTTTGTCATTATTGTACCATATTTCCTTCATTCTGTCAAGTGTTCTGTAAAATACATCCACGGTTTTTTCATGAATTCATGCGTAATAAACCGATTGAATAAAAAGCGCACGCAAAACTACATGGTTCATTTGCAATTTATTTAAATCTTCCATTTCTCCGTACATGTCCGATATCCGTTACAATCTGATAACCGGCACGCTTGACTCTCTTTTCCAGACAGCCTCTGCACTGAGCAGATTCCTCCCCTGTGCAGATTTTATCATCATACAGTGTATACAGCTTCCGAACGGATACGGGAGACAGATTGGGCATGACCACATTGGCTCCTGCTTTCAGTCCCCTTTCCCGTCCCTCCGGATGAATCGTACCCAATGCAGTTGTGGCAGGTATCAGCGCATAGGGAAACATCAGCCGGAGCACGGCAATCAGACGAAGGGTCAGTGGCAGGCTTCCCCTTTCGAAATCACAGAACGGCGTATCCTGATGGGGAAGATACGGCCCGATTCCAATCATATCCGGTGAAAGTGCCTGTAAAAAACGCAAATCCTCTATCAGATGTGCCAAGGTCTGATAGGGAGAGCCTACCATAAAACCTGAACCGACCTGATAGCCAATCTCCTTTAAATCATACAAGCATCGCTTCCGGTTTTCAAGACACATCTGCTCCGGATGGAGCTTGCTGTAATGGGCTTCATTGGCTGTTTCATGGCGCAGAAGATATCGGTTGGCACCTGCCTGAAAAAAAGCTTTGTAGCTTTCCTTGGAACGTTCTCCTATTGACAATGTAATTGCACAATCCGGATGCGCCTGACGGATCGCCGATACAATTCCGCAAATACGTTCATCTGTATAAAAAGGATCCTCTCCGCCCTGTAGAACAAAGGTGCGATAACCAAGAGCATAGCCTTCCTGACAGCATTCCAGAATTTCTTCCTGACTTAAACGATATCGCTGCACCTTTTTATTATCCCTGCGGATGCCGCAGTAATAGCAGTTATTCTTACAACAATTCGTAAATTCAATGAGTCCACGCAAATAAACATCCGTGCCATAAACACGGCGGCGGACAGCATCTGCCGCAGAGAACAGCAGCTCATCCGCTTCTTGTGTTCCAAGCAGCTGCATAAACTGCTCATTCGATAAATCCTGATTCTGTACAAGCTGCTCCACCATTTCTTTCATACGCACGCACGCCCCTTTCTATTATCAGTATACAACATTTGTCAAGCACGAAAATAGAAGTTTTTTTGCGCCGCTTTTTTCTCAAAAAAAGCGGTCGAGGGGTCAAGGGGGCGAGAAGCCCCCTTGTGTATGGCAAAAATTCACAAAAACGATTCACATCATGAGGAAACATATGATATAATAGTTATAATTGAAAGCATACCGTATTTTTCAGAAAGGATGACATCAAGATGAAGCTTCAACAAAAAGCAGCCGCCCTTGCCATTTGCGCAGCCATTAGCATAAGCAGCGTTTCCACGTCTGTATTACAGGCATACGCAGCAGATGAAAAAACAATCTTTATCAACGAAGTCTGCGCCCAGAATCAGTCCATTGCTGCACCAGACGGAGGATACTATGACTACATCGAACTATTCAATGCATCTCAGTCAACGGTTGATGTAAGCGGATGGGGTCTTTCCGATAAAGCCAGCAAGCCGTATCGCTATACTTTGCCGGAAGGAACAGCCATTCCAGCGCACGGTTATCTGCTCGTGTACTTTGACGGAAGTGTGCCGGCATCGGAAGGCATGCTGCTTGCGTCCTTCGGATTGTCCGTATCCGGAGAAACCCTGACACTAACCAATTCAGCAGGACAGCAGGCAGATACGCTTACCTATGAAAACCTGGGGCTGAACCGCACATACGGACGAAAACCCGATGGTTCAGATACTTTTGCAGAGATGAGCATGACACCGGGCTGCACAAATGCTGCGGCAGTTGTCTATGTACCTAAGCCAGTTTTCTCAGCCGAAAGCGGATTTTATGAGGAAGGCTTTGATTTGTCTCTGTCCTGCAATGAGGCATATGAAATATACTACACACTGGACGGCAGTGACCCCACTACATCCGAAACAGCTATGCTATATGAGGGGGAAACAATCTCCGTCTGTGATCCATCCGATCAGCCCAATGTACATAGTGCACATGCCTTTTCCGATGGTGCAACAGCAGTCTCCCTTCAGGAATATACAGTTCCGGCAAATCCTGTGGACAAGGCGATGATTGTACGGGCCTGCGCCAGAAGTGCAAATCATATGTACAGTGAAATTGTCACCAAATCCTATTTTGTCGGCTATACGGATAAAGCCGATTACTATGAAGATATGACGGTTGTTTCACTGGTGACCGATCCGGATAACCTTTTTCATCCGGATACGGGGATTTATGTTGTGGGCAATCAGTTTTATGAGTGGATGGAAAGCGATGACTATCAGCCCATTGAAAATATATGGGATAAAAACTTGCCGACGAACTTTTACAGCGATGGAAGAGCGTGGGAACGTCCTGCCAGCATCTCTATTTTTGAAAAGGGTCAGCAAAGCTTCTCCCAGAATGTGGGCATCCAGATTCACGGCTCATCTACACGCAATTCCGTACAAAAAAGCTTCAACGTCTATGCACGCAGCGAATATGGTGATACGAAGATTCGTTACGATCTGTTTGATGGAAACAATCTGGATGAATGGGGCAATGTTATCGACAAGTATGATTCCTTTACCCTGCGGCATTGGGCAAATCAGAACGGCTATAACGATGCACTGAGTGCAGAACTATCCAGCGGAAGAGAAAATGCAACCCTTATGAACAAGCCCTGTGTGGTTTTTCTGGACGGTGAATTCTGGGGATTTTACTATATTCAGGAAAAGATTTCCAAATATTATCTGGAAACCCATTACAATGTATCAGAAGATGATGCTGCCCTGATTAAACAGTATGAGGTCAAGGAGGGTACAGGACAGGATTACAGCGATTATGACGCACTTTGTAAATTTGTGCGTAATAACGATATGTCTCAGGAAGAAAATTATCGTTATTTCTGCTCACAGATGGATGTAGACAGCCTGATTGATTTCTTCTGCATCGGCATTTATCTGGGGACATGGGACTGGCCCAACTGGAACTACGGCGTCTGGCGGAATAACGGCACATCCGCCCCCGGCAATCCATACAGCGATGGAAAATGGCGTTTCATTTCCTATGACTTTGACTATACGCAGGGCTCAACCTATGAATCCTATGGTGGATTAACCGGCTATAGTTATGATTATCTGGAACGTGTACTCAACCAGCAAAGCAGCGGCTATCCGGGATGGCTGCTGAAATATCTGCTGGAAAACGATACATTCCGTGAAAAATTCTGCCTTGTATATCAGGATTACTGCAATATTGTCATGGACAAAACGCATACATTGGCACGATTGGATGAATACCATGAAATCAACCGTGATATACTTGTAGATACCATGGATCGCTACTGGGGCGGAACCGGAAACCTGTGGTGGTATCAGAAGCACTATGAGGAAAATAAGGAAACCAATCAGGCATTCTTTGAAAATCGCAGTGCATATGCACTGCCCCAATTAAAGTATAATCTGGAAATGACCGGTGATTTACAGCAGATCACGCTGACACATCCGGAAGGCTTCGGTACGGTCACAGTCAATACAGCACAGCCTTCTCTGGAGAACGGCTCATGGACAGGTTCCTATTATTCTGATTATCCTCTGACCATTACAGCAGAGCCGGAAAACGGAAGGAATTTTCTGTACTGGAGCATTACAGATGCAGACGGCACCCGGCAGGAAGAAAACTTGCAAATCACAGTCAATCTGACCTCAGATACCCTTGTAGAAGCTGTCTATGAGGGCATGCCCATTCTGGGCGATGTAAATCTGGACGGAATGGTTTCTTTGCCGGATGCTGTTCTTTTACAGAAATATCTTGCCGGACAGACAGCACTCACCGCAGAGCAGCTGACGCTTGCAGATATCCAGACAAATGCCTGTGTAAATATATTTGACCTTGCTCTTCTCAAAAAAATGATAGGATAGAATCCGGACAGTGCTGGCTGCACAAAATCGCACAAATCTGCTATTTTCACAAAAAGTATCAAAAATTTCTATAAAGGATTGACATCGAACGTAAAATGCGGTAAAATATAGAATGAAGAAATTTTGCATGGGGCAGTTTTTTCAAAATGAAATGGAGGTTTTATTGATGAAAGGAAAAAGACTGATGGCCGGCATATTGGGAACCGGAATGCTCTGCACCGGACTCCTCTCCGTATGTACGGGCACAATGCCGGCAGATGCTGCAACAGAAGCAACTGTGCTGTATTCCAACGGCTTTGAGGATGGCAATGTAAGCGATTTCACAGGACGAGGCGGTGTGGAAACCATTGCTGCTACAACCGAACAAGCGCACACTGGTGAATATTCTATGTGCGTCAGCAACCGTGAAAAGAACTGGAATGGTCCGCAGTTTCTGCTGGATAACCGGTGTGAAGCCGGCGTAGAGTACATGGTCAGTGCATGGGTTCGTGCAGAATGGTACAATACCATCAATCTGAGCATGGAATATACGGATGCAGGCGGTGTACGCCACTACTCAAACCTGAAATCTGTTACTAATCAGGGAGATGGCTGGAGTGAATTTTCTGATGTAAAGCTCAGCTTTACTTCAGATGTTACAAATGTTTATGTGTACTTTGAATGCAATGACACAGCCAAGATTTATGTGGATGACTTTGAACTGAAATCGGCTCCGGTGTATGATATTCAGGAGGATATTGCTTCCCTGAAGGATGTGTATGCAGATTATTTTAAGATCGGCGGCGCAGTCACTGCTGGCGAGCTGGCACCCCAGTCTGCACAGAATCTGATTCTGAAGCATTACAACAGCCTGACACCGGGTAATGAAATGAAGCCGGATGCACTGCTGGATTATGATGCAACCATTGCAACCGGCAACTATGTAGATCCGCAGGTCAGCCTGGACAGTGCAAGAAGCATTCTGGATTTCTGCCGTGATAACAGTATTTCTGTTCGTGGTCATGTACTTGTATGGCATCAGCAGACACCGGACTGGTTCTTCCGTGAGAATTATCAGGCAGGCGACGATTGGGCAGACAAGGATACTATGCTCCAGCGTATGGAAAACTACATCAAGAATGTATTTGCTGCCATTGAAGCTGAATACCCTACCGTTGATTTCTATGCATATGATGTTGTCAATGAATGCTATCTGGATGACGGTTCCCCACGTACCGGCGGTGCAAATAACGGAAGTGCTCAAACCTCTCCGTGGGTACAGATTTTCGGGGACAATTCCTTCATTGAATATGCGTTCCAGTATGCAAGAAAATATGCACCGGAAGGCTGCAAGCTGTATTACAACGACTTCAATGAATATATGCCGGGTAAAACACAGGCAATCTATGATATGGCAATGGATCTGAAAGAAAAGGGGCTGATTGACGGTATCGGCATGCAGTCTCATCTGGATGTGGGCTTTCCCACCGCTTCTGCTTATAAGAAGGCTCTGGATAAGTTTGCTTCCACCGGTCTGGATGTACAGATTACGGAATTGGATATTACCACCTCAGACACCTCTGAAGCAGGATTTGAAAAACAGGCTCAGCTGTACAGCGACATTCTGGATGCCTGCGTAGAATATAAGGACAGCATCTCTGCCGTTGTATTCTGGGGCACCACCGATGACAAGAGCTGGCGTGGTGACAGATGTCCGCTGTTGTTTGACGGAACCTTTACTGCAAAGCCTGCATACTACGCAATCATTGACGGTATGGATATTCCGGCGGTAACAACCACAACACCTACTGAAACAACAACGACAACTACTACAACCACAACCATGACAACCACTACAATGCAGGGACCGAATTGTATACCGGGTGATGTAACCAGAGACGGCAGACTGAATGTATTTGACCTTGCTGCAATGAAGCAGCGTATCAAAACTCCGGATGAGGTGAATGTATTCATTGATCCTGAAGATTATAATCAGGACGGTGTGTTTGACTTGAAAGATATTGTTGCATTTGCAAAGTATCTGATTGGAGCATAATCATTTCTAAAAGTTCATCAGGCGCAAAAGAAGGGGCTGTTGCAGAGGTAAAACTCTGCAACAGCCCCTTTGTTATTTTCATTTACAAAACAAGTATATCGCCCCCTGGCAGGGGGCTTTGTGTGTTGTAAATGATGAAAAAGTGACAGTGGGGGTCACAAGGCGGTCGAACTGGCAGCAGCTCGAAACGATAGCCGGTTTGTTTTGTAGCAATTATTTTTAGGACAGACCCATTACATAATCATCAATGGTGTTCCAATCATCATCATTGGCCGGTGTATAGTAACCCTCATCATCAATGATAATTTCCATGGTGAAATCAATATTTTCACCATATTCCAGATTGGCAGCGCAGCTTTTCAGTGCTTCCAGAACATTTTTTGCATAATCTTCTTCCAGTGCCAGATATTCTTCATCGCTCATGGAAGCCAGAGCCTCTTCGCCCAATGCCTCAAGGTTGGCATTATATTCATCCACACAGGCTTCTACATCATCTGTTGCCTGTTCCAGAATATTGATCGGCTTGATGGATACCTTTACATAGCAGCTCTCTTTGCCGCTTTCCGCAGAGGAAACCGTGTATTTTGACTTACTCAGCAGATCCTCAGCAAAATCAACATACTCATTATACAGTTCTTCACTGATATCATCTGTGTAAACCTCACAGTAATATGCGATAGAAGAAGCATAATAATCAACGGTATTGTCATAGATTTCCTGTGCTTCTTCTTCCGTAGAATCTGTCATCTTCATGTAATTGTCAAACTTTCCCCTGTAGGATGCATCCAGAATGCCCACAACATAATCACTGGAAAAATCACTGTCCACACCGCCGCAGCCAACACTCAGAATACCAGTTGCTGTAAGCGTCAGAGCCAGTCCGACTGATGCAATTTTCTTCATAAAATGCCCTCCATAAAATCATAAAAAAATCTGTAGTTATTATAGCATATATTTATGAAAAAGTCAACATGGATTTTCGAATGCACAGGGCAACAGCATTTACTTTGGGGTAGACGATCCAGCGGTACGCTGGTTTCGCCGTCTGCGGACGGCGACCAGG
>JBJERF010000113.1:0-2697 GCA_051882115.1 Ruminococcus sp.
AGCACCCGGTCCACCTGGTCAAACATTCCCTCCTTGTACTGGTGCTTGATGCCCAACTGGTAGCCGTAGGCCTTGCCGATGGTTCCGTCCGGCCCCGCCCACTCGTCCCAGACATGGCTGCCCAGGTCCGCAATCCGGTTGGATTTCTTCTGCCAGATCCACAGCATTTCATCCACCGCGCTTTTCCAGTAGGTACGCCGCAGGGTCATGATGGGAAATTCCTCTGCCAGATTGTACCGGTTCACCACGCCGAACTTTTTGATGGTATGGGCCGGAGTACCATCCGCCCAATGGGGCCGCACCTCCAGATTTTCATCGCTGAAGCCGTTCTCCAGAATATCCCGGCAGGTTGCCTTGTACAATTCGTCCGCTCTGCTCATTCAAAAGCCTCCCTTTCTGTTTTGCCCATCATACCACAGCCTCGCCCAGGATGCAACAAAAACCCATGGATGTTCAGTATGATAAATTGTTGTTTAGGGAAGCTCTGATTAAATCCCCATGCGCTTACCGGCGCGCCACGATTCATGAAAGCTCTTGCCGCTGGCATTTGAATGAATGTTTACTGTGAATGCGAAGCTTTCACAGTAAATCGGCAAGAGCTGACAGTGAGAGATTTTGCTTCCTCAGAAAGTTTTGGAAATCAAGGAATACTGTATGTATTTCCGATTTCCCAAACCGCACTGAGGGAGCAAAAGATCCGCTGCTCAGCCGTAGACGATTTATTCAGAGGCTCCTTAGTTTATCGTCTTTAGTAAGCTGGTCGTCAAATTAGAGTTTGTAGGTTTTGTACCATCCATTGTAAGGCGAGTGCAATAAACTCGCAATTTACAAGCAGGTTTTTTCCTTTTTTAGAAAAAATGTTATCATGATGCGTGAGGTTTTTGGATGAAAAACGGTCTATAAGGGTGAGGAACAAAAAACAAGTGAGGTGTACCCATATGGAAGACAGCAAAATACTGGAACTGTTCTTCGCCAGAAACGAGGATGCCATCAAGCATACGGATGATACCTATGGTCGGCGTCTTTATCATCTGGCAGAGAACATCGTCAAAAATGGGCAGGATGCGGAAGAAAGCGTCAGTGACACTTACATGCGGGCGTGGGACACGATTCCTCCCCAGAAGCCCAGGCATTTCTTTGCGTACCTGGCTAAAATCTGCCGGAATTTCGCGTTGAAAAAACTGGATTGGAAAAATGCAGCTAAGCGGAATGCGGAAGTGGTCAGCCTGACGGAGGAATTGGAGATGTGTATCCCAGACCAATCCCAGGACAGGGAAATGGAAGCCAGAGAATTGGGGCGGCTTCTGGACCGCTTTCTGCGCACGCTGACACCGGAGAATCAGATGGTTTTCCTGCGTCGGTACTGGTATGTAGACACCATTGCGGAAATCGCTGCCCGGTATGGCATCAGTGAAAGCGCCGTACAGATGCGGCTGAACCGAACCAGAGCAAAGCTCTGCACATATCTTGAGAAGGAGGGAATGAAAGTATGAACGGGAAGGATATTTTCTTAGGGCTGAAATATGTGGGCGAGGATCTGATTGAGATGGCGGAATACGGTCAGTTTCCTTCCAGCGCGGTAAAAACTGCCGGGAAGGAAAGCAAAGTCTCTGGAACCGGAAAAATGAGAAGGATGTTATTGGCTGCGGCCATCATTGCCCTGACGCTGCTGCTCATGGGTTGCGGCATTGTGTATGTACTGCGCCTTCAGAATATCAAAATCGGTGAGCAAACCGTTACACAGACACAGTATGATGATTCCGGCAACCAAATCGGTGAGACAGAAGTGGAACTGGATGTACTTTCTATGCAAGGCATCAAGGGCACGCCCAATTATCTGGCAAATCAGGAGTGGCTTGCCTTTACGCAAAGCTATGCCTATATCGGAGGGGAATACTGGGAGAGTGAGCCTGAATACTGGGCATACAGCGTTCAGAATCAGGAAATGGTGGACAAGCTGGACGAGATCTGCGCCAAATACGGTCTGAAAATCATCGGGAAGCCATGGCATGAGCATATTGACTGCAATGAATTTCTTACACTCCTTGGCATTGACAGCCTGCTGAAACCCAATGCCGATGCAGCACTTTCCATTCCCGCAGGACGCTTTTTCCCCGGTGGTTCCTTTACAATTTACGGAACGCTGAATCTTGCGAATACGGATAATATGTTTACATACCATTGCGTTAAAAAAGATGTGTTTTACGATGTGTTTGGATATGTTGATGCAGATTCCGTGTCACAACGAAACTACACAACCACGGACGGAGTGAACCTTCTCCTGTTGGAATCGAATCAAAGCGGAATGATTTTGGCAGACAGGGATGATTGCTTCTTTAGCCTTAGCATTGACCTGACAGGGGATGCTACATTGGAACAAATTGCGGAATGCTTTGACTTTACTGTCCACACCAATCCACCGGATGCTGACGCTGCGGATGCCCGGGAGCAGGCCTCCCTTGAAGAAATGAACAGCAGGCAGGGTGATCCCAATATTTTTCGGCGTCCCACTTATGGAGAATACGTTGCGGATTTAATTCAGAGATGTGAGATGTGGCGTTCTATTGATCCCGAATACACACCACCTTCCCAAGAATATGCTTTCTATGATGTGGATGGAAATGGAACAGAGGAACTGCTCATTTTCTACAACGGTTACATTGGCAGCATTGTAGGCATGAAAAACGGAATCACCGA
>JBJERF010000114.1:0-2686 GCA_051882115.1 Ruminococcus sp.
TCATGAAACTGCATGGAAATGCCATTGAGCACAGTGCTTTTCCCATAAGCCTTGGTGAGATTCTGAATCATAATCATCTGAAATCGTCACTCCTTTCCACTGAACTGCAAATCCGTGTGATGGACGCGAAACATCATAGCCGCAATCAGCACGGCATCTATCGTCAAATAGACAGCCAGCAATGCAGGCAACGTGACCAGCTCCCTTTCCGGGAATTGTAATGCCATGTTGTTGAGCGTTGCGTAGTGTATCGGCGTCCGCATCCCTGGTACTGCTTCAAAGAGAAAGGTCAGAGCAAACTGAAGGATGAACATGTACAGCAGCAAACCTGCATGGGGAAATCCAAAAACGGAACATGTCAGAATAACCAGCAGCATGGTCAGCCAGAAGCAGAAGATCACAGAAGCAGCACAGAGACACGCCTGAAACGGGCTGAGAACCCTTATATACTCCGGCACAAGCTGTCGTTCATACTGATAATCCGGATTCTCAGCCAAACGCTCCAAATCGCTCCACCCGTTGCCTTGGGTGGTATACGGCAGCGAAAGAAGCGCACAGAAAGTCGTCATCAGCACCATCATCAGCAGAACCACGACGATACAGAACAGAACCAAAGAGATTACCCATCTGCTGCGCGACACTCTGGCCAATATCGAATTCTGAAAAGCGATTCTTTTCGGTATCTCCGATACCATAATCAATAAGAACGTGCTGGTCATGACGATGTTGAATCCAGAATTCAGATACCAGAAAATCATTTCTCCCACATGCGCCGTATGATCGTACAGGGACAGCATGTACCTGAAATTGACTGCGTGCATATAGGTATACAGAAGGAGGATGACACCCATGACAAGGGTCCGCGGCGAGTGAAGCCATGCACTCAAATGCGCATACAGACACGCGCCCATCTGTTTGCAAACGGACGGTTTTCCCTTACGCATCACAAGCCCTCCTTCTGAGTCCGGCGATGTACATGCTTATGCTGATGAGCAATACCACGAGGTAAGTCAATATGCATTCCGCTGCCATTTCAACCGTCAATGCGTCGTTGTACAGTGTGCCGGGATGCGGAATGTTGATTCCAAAGAGTATGTACGGAAGCTGCAAATGCCAAAGATAGTAGATGCAGGACGGAACGCTGATGACCAAAAGCCGGTCGGGTATCCATACTGCGACAGCCAATGCGACAATCGCCCAAATGGCGGCGGAAAACGCAATCCCAAGCGTCATCTCGATATATACCGGCAGGCCGTGGCAAACCAGATACCATTTTGCATACAGACAGGTTTCGGACCATCCGATTTCATGCCCCGGATAAACAAGCGGATCGACAGGCAGCGCGACGATGTTCCAAAGCACCGCATGAAGCCCAAATGCCAACGCTGTCGAGCAGGCAGCGCTTACAGCGCTTCCCGCCATCTTGATCATCGCATATTGATTGACCGATCTGCGAAGGACACGCCATTGCATCATGCTGGAACGGATTTCATCCACCTGTTTCACAGCATGGGAGGCAGCGGCACAAAACGGCATGAACATCATGACGCTGCCAAAGAAGATCGCGCCAATCGAAAGCTGAAACGCACTCTCCCTGTATTCCATTTCAATGCCGGAAGAAAAAATCCACGCCGGAAAAGAATAACCAAGAAAACACAGAAACATGAACCCAAAGGACAGGAAAAAGAATGGCGAAGCAAATGCCCTTTTCAGCTCTTCCTTCAAATGTGATCACCCCAATTTACTGCACGTCATTCCAGGAGATAAAGCCCTTGTAATGTGCGCGATTCTTGTCTTTGCTCATGAAATTGAGCATCTCGCCTGTCTGTGCATTGACGACCAGAGCAGCGTATTCAAGACTGTCTCTTTCTTCGGTTGATTCTTCTGTATTGTATCGAGGAAGCTCCTTCTGCCGATTGCTCATGTACAGGCAATTGAGCCGCCACGCCGGCACAGCATAATAATGCTCCGCAAAGCCCTCACCCGAAACGTACTTCGGATCATCATAGAATACATATCCGAACTCCAGGTCATAAATCTTCCGAATATGGCCTTCCTCAATTTCTTCCTCATATGCACGAATCACCCGATCAAAGCTGCAAAGCGGAACATCCTCAGCAATGCGATCAACAGCTTTCAGCATGGCTACATAAACGTGAACGGTTTCTTCATCAATCACCCACGCATCAAGCATCGCCGTATAGTTGCCTCGCGTTTTCTCGTAATACGCGCATCCTGCGTGGCTCAAAATCGGAATCCCATTCAAGACCTGATAAAACTTCAACGAATAGCAACCGGGGTATGCCCTTTTGCTCATTGCCTGATTCCAGAGGCCAGATACAGAAAGCTCATAGGGTCTTTCCAACAACCAACCCGATGCATCTAGTTCAACTTCGGCCAAAGCGTTGCGGATTGTCTCAATTGCATCGCTTAAGCACAGGCTGCTGTTCTCTGCGTAGATTTTCCGCAAATCGTAAGGAGGCGCATACTGCCTTTCATATTTCCATACAACATGCTCAGGAATCGCCAGATACGCCATGCTGTCAAATGCAAAGATATTTTCATCGGGTCTGGCTGTGATCTTCATTCCACCGTTGCCGTTATCTGATGAAGGGGACAATCGTGCCAGCTCTACCTTGTCGATTGGGAGCACGTCAACGTCAGGCATATTCACATCCACATCCGC
>JBJERF010000115.1:0-2660 GCA_051882115.1 Ruminococcus sp.
ATTGGTCAATGCCGGTACCTTCCTTTAAGACGGAGCTCTTCGTTCCGTCTTTTTTTACGCACTGTTTTAGAGTGCCGTTTTTATGATATGATTGGATTCTATCAAAAAACGCTCCTCGTTCTTTTGTGAACGGGAGCGTTCTTTTTATTTTGAGGCTTCAATATTTTCAAGCTGTTTCAGATGATTCATAGCAAATTTTTTCTGTTTCATCATGAAAGACTACATCGCCGTTGGATTCAATGACGGTTTTGTACCAGTAGCCGGAATCCTTAATGGTTCTTTTTTGTGTGGTATAGTCTACATGCACCAAACCAAACCGCTTGTCATAGCCATCTGCCCACTCGAAATTATCCATGATGGACCAGTACATGTAGCCCATAATTTCTGCGCCGTCGGATGCAGCTTTGCACAGGGCACGAAGATAACGCTTCATATAATCGATTCTGTGTGCATCATGTACTTTTCCGTCCAGATGAACCCAATCATGACCAGCCATGCCGTTTTCGCTGAGCAGTATCGGTTTTTTGTATCGCTCATACAGAAATTTCGGTGACCAGTAAAGTGCTTCTGGTGTAACAGGCCAGCCCATTTGTGTTCTGGGACAGCCGATATATGCATTTTCAGCATATCCGTAGGGATTGAACTTTGCCTTGCTTTCATAGATATTTACGCCGTAGAAATCCACAGGCTGTGCAATGATTTCCATGTCACCGGACTGAATTTCCGGCATGTCACTGCCCAGCTGTTCATAGGCATCCGCAGGATAATCGCCGAAGAAAATCGGGTCTGCCCACCATGAGAGACCGAATGAAAAGTCATCCTTGCAAAAGGAAAAGCTTCTGCGCCGTGCCTCCTCAATTGCTTCGGGAGAGTGGTCTGTCGGTGAGATGCATGGGGTGGCAAATGCAAAGCCGATTACAGGGGGCTGCTTGGCATAGGTACGGATGATCTGCACAGCTTTGCCGTGTGCCAGCAAAACATTGTGAGACATCTGTGCCAGATCCTTTGCAGAGTGTCTTTCAAACGGGGCAAATTTGCCGATATCGTAGCCGCATCCGATAAAAACCTGGGGTTCATTGATGGTCATCCAGTATTTCACACGATCGGACAGCGCATCTACAACAATTTTTGCATATTCAGCGAACCAGTCCGAGCTTTCACCGTTGAGCCATCCGCCTTTTTTGTGGAGTGCATAAGGATAATCCCAGTGAAAAAGTGTTACCAGCGGTTCAATTCCGTTGGCAATGAGTTCATCTACCAAATCTGAGTAGAACGCAATTCCTTTTTCGTTGATTCTGCCGATACCGTCGGGAAGAATCCGTGTCCAGTTTATAGAAAACCGGTAATTGCGGATGCCCATCCTGCGCATCATCTGAATATCCTCACGGAAGCGGTGATAATGGTCGCAGGCAACGTTGCCGTTTTCACCATAGATGACCTTGTTGCCCTCCTGACAATAAGCATCCCAGATGTTCAGCCCTTTTCCGTCTTCCAGATAGGCACCCTCTACTTGATAGGCTGCACAGGCAGTTCCCCACATGAAATGTTCAGGAAATTTCATATAAACTCCTTTCTCCGTTCTGACTGCGCATCAGAACGGCTGCCGCAGTTATGGCAGCGGTACGCCGATTTTTCATTGACATTTCCATGCCTTTGTGTTATATTATATCTGTATTCCAATGGGTTTTCTATCACTATATCTGCTAAAAATCATAGAATTTCTACTTAGGAGGAAGGTTATGGAAAAAAGTCAGCTTCATGAAGGGCGTCCCCATGGAACAGCATATTTTCCCATGGAATTTTTTGAAACAACCAATGAAAACGGACAGCTTTATGTAAATCTGCATTGGCACAGGAATCTTGAGATTCTGCTGATTCATAAGGGGACATGCCGTGTTACAGTCAGCCATACGGAGTATGCTGCACAGGCCGGTGATATCTTTATCATCAATCAGGAAGCACTGCATCGTATTGATTCGGATGATCCTGCGCTGAGCTATGGTGCCTATATTTTTCCGTTGCATGCACTTTCTTTTTCTTCGGAGGATTGTGCAGAAAGAAGTCTCCGGCAGCTTTTGGAGGGGCAATGGCTTTTCCCGTCCTATATTTCTGCCGCAGATCCGCTGAGCCATTTGCTCAGTCCATTGCTTGACAGCATTCTTGCAGCGCAGACAGAGAAGTTCAATGGCTATGCGCTTTTTATAAAAGCACAGCTCATGCGATTCATAGCAGAGCTTATGAAAGAGAATCGTCTTGTAAGATCGGAAGGTGCAGCGGCAGTAAGCGGTGAAAGAAAGAATGAGCGGCTCAAACAGATTCTGGCATTTATCAATACCCATTGTTCATCTGCGCTCTCTCTTTCGGTTCTGGCAAGTGAGTTTCATATTTCGGAGAAATATTTTTCAAGGTATTTCATTGCAGCATCGGGACAGACATTTACAGAATACCTCAATCGCTGCCGTATTGAAAAGGCATGCCGTCTTCTGCGGGAAACAGATATGAGTGTACTGGACATCTCAATGGAAGCCGGTTATGAAAATATCAGTTATTTTATCCGTGTGTTCCGCCGGCAGGAGGGGTGTACGCCCCTTCAGTACAGAAAGCAGTTTTCCGATTGATTAGACCTCCTGGGGAACTTACGAAGCACCATTTTCCTTGGC
>JBJERF010000116.1:0-21251 GCA_051882115.1 Ruminococcus sp.
ATTCTACCACTTTTTTCTGTTTTTTCTATTATGGTTTGTGGGATTAGTATGAAAATGATAAAAATTCGATTGAAGATGTTGCCGGCAATGACATTCTGGTTGCATATTTTTCTGCCACAGGTAACACAGAAAAGGTTGCCAGTCAAATTATAACCATAACCGGTGCTGACACTTTTGAAATTGAAGCGTCAGTTCCTTACACGGAAGAAGATCTTGACTATACAAATGATAGCTGCCGTGCAAACCAGGAACAGAACGATAAGACATTTCGTCCGGAAATCACTGGAAGTATAGAGAATATGGAAGATTATGATATAGTATTTCTGGGTTATCCGATATGGTGGGGTGAAGAACCTCGTATTATTGATACATTTCTTGAAAGCTATGATTTTTCTGACAAAACAGTGATTCCTTTCTGCACTTCCGGAAGTAGCGGTATTACTGCAAGTGAAAGAAATATAGCGAATCTTGGTGTCCCGATCGGAAATCAGCTTGCAGGCAGACGCTTTGCAGGAACTGCATCAGAGCAGAGCGTATCAGAATGGATAGATACACTTGAACTGTCGCTTGTCAATTAAGAATGGAGGAATTGAAAATGGTAAAACAAACAGCAGGCAGAGATCAGCTTGGAGATTTTGCTCCCAAATTTGCTGAACTGAATGATGATGTGCTTTTTGGCGAAATATGGTCAAGAGAGGATAAACTTTCCCTTCGTGACAGAAGCATTGTCACTGTCACGGCACTTATTGCACAGGGACTTGTTGATACATCATTCAAATATCACATCATCAGTGCCAAAAATAATGGAGTTACTGCTGATGAGATAGCTGAAATCATTACTCATACAGCATTTTATGCCGGCTGGCCCAAGGCATGGGCGGCATTCCGTATGGCAAAAGAGGTTTATTCGGAATAAAAAGTGATTCTTCAGCATTTATAATATGCTGATAAATGGCAATGATATTTCTATCAGTAAATGTAAAGGAGATTTTACTAAATGGTTTTAGTAACTGGAGCAAGCGGACAGGTAGGAAAACACCTTTTACGAGCATTGTCCGCCAAAGGAATTGAAACTCGTGCCTGGATTCACAATAAACGAAATGAAGAAGCCGTGCTTGCAGAAGGTGCAACTGAAGTGTTTGTCGGAGATTTGACTTCTCTTGAAGATGCTGCCAATGCTATGAAGGGCATTGATACAGTTTATTTTATATGCAATGCGTTTAATTCGCAGGAGGATGAAATCGGAGAGAATCTGATTGAAATAGCAAAAAGCATTGGTAATATCACTTTTATCTATCACTCGGTAATGCACTCACTGCTGTCTGATATGCCTCATCACAAAAGAAAGCAGAAAGTTGAAAAGAATTTGATTGATTCCGGTGTTCCTTATGTAATCATTCAGCCTACTGTTTTTATGCAGATGCTGACGCCGGGTATTCAATCAGTAAAGAATGGAGGGTCGTTTGTCCAGAAATTCTACACTTCCGAACAGACAAAAATGAGTTTTGTTGATATGAAAGATTACGCCGATGCTGCTGCCGAAATAGTTGCTTCCGGAGCATATACCTACGGCACTTATGAATTCAGCAGCAATGGAGCATACTCTCTGTCTGATATAGAAGAAATTCTTTCAGAACTACTCGGACGCAAAGTTACAAGCACTTTTATCAGTGATACAGCTTTTTTAGCGTCTGCACACAGGGATCCTGATAGTTACGCAGGTCAAACAGCCCTCGCAATGTTCCGCCATTACAACGAAAAAAGCTTTTGTGGAAATTCATTTACACTGACACAGATTCTGGGACGTAAACCGGTCACAATCAATGAATATTTTCAAAAGACCTTACAGATTGAATAAGAACTTGTCCGCATGAAGAAAATGTGTGAAGCCCAAATCAAACTGAATACAATTGAAGATGTGAAAAATCTTGTGAGTGACGTCACAGGATTTGAATGTGATTTTGAAATTATTTCGGGCAGATTCGTAGTAGATGCAAAACCTATCATGGGTATTCTCAGCCTTGATCTCAGCAAGAAGTTAATGCTTATTATTCAGTAAGATGATGAATGTGAAATTGATAAAATCAAGGATAAAATAGGAAGATTTATTGTATAGACTTAATTGGAAAATTTAAAAAAACACAGCAATATCCGCTTCATCGCTCTGACTGATAATACAACACGTTCAATTGATTATTTATACTTATCAATATAGCTCTTATCAATAAACTTGTAATAAATGTGGATATCACGTTCAGTTTTACCTTTGTGGAACTCATCAATGGTGATATGGTCTATCAGTTCAAGACACATCTGACGAGTTAGAATTTCCGCATTCTCGTACTTCCTAAGGCTCTCAATGAACCGGTCAACATCTTCCTCGTCATGTTTCATCGCAAAAAGCTGTTCTTCAATCTGAGCCACTTCATTTGCAAGTGAATTCTGTTCCGTTTCATATTTTTCGAGCAGCTTTGCACAAACACTTGCAGAAATATTTCTCTGTACCTTATCCTCATAAACTGACTGCATGAGATTGTCAAGTTCAGCTATTCTTGACTTGTTTGTTTTCAGCTTATCCTTGCCTGCATTTGTCTGATTTGACAAGTTCCTCTGCTTTCTTGCAAGGAACTTTTTTCGTGCATCATTTTCATCAAAAATCACTAAATCAATCATGGAGCGAATATCATTGAGAACAATCCGTTCAATGTTTCTCAGTCTGATATAGTGTGTAGAACAAGTATTTTTGCCAAACTGTGAATATGTACTGCACTTATAATACTTTTCAACGATTTTATGCGGATTTCCGGTAGTTGTCCCTCTCCATAAGGAGGTGCAGTATGATTATAAACAATATCGGCTACAATCATTTCCATGATGCGGATTTTATTATCAACCGTCCGAATGGAAGCGGAGATCATCTCCTGCTTCTTATAAAAACAGATGCCATTTTTACAATTGATGAAAAGGATATTGTAATTCCGGAAAATTCCTTTTTCATGTTCAGAAAAGACAGCCCTCAGTATTATCGCTGTGTTCCCCAGCATAGTTTTTCTAATGATTGGATCCACTTTTTGTTTGAAAATGATGAGGAAGAAAAATTCCTTTCACTGGGACTTAATTACGAAACGCCCGTGCAGATTGATAATCCCTATTTTATGAGTTTTTGTATCAAATCAATTGCCAACGAAGTATACTCAAATCATCATCACAAGCAAAGCAATATTAACCACTATATGTCCCTTATTTTTAACCATGTAAGTGAGTATCTGCAAAACAAAAAACCTTCGGGTTACGATAATTATTATGAGCTTTTGTCGGCTGTCAGGAACAGAATTTACAGCGCAAATTATCAGTTCTTCTGTGTGGAGAGCAGTGCTCATGAGATAAGAATGAGCAAATCCAATTTTCAGCACCTTTATAAAAAATTTTTTGGCGTTACTTTCATGCAGGATTTGATTAACAGCAGAATTGAACACGCTAAAATGCTCTTGCTTAGCACAAATCTAACAAGTGCAGATGTTTCAAAGCAATGCGGGTATAATAATTTTGCACATTTCACAAGACAATTTAAAGAACATACCCATATGACTCCTCTTGAATATCGGCGGCATTATCAAGGTAAAGAGGAATAAATCTATATCTAACCCAAATCCGCAGAGTTCATGCTTATATAAAGCGGAGAATATGGCTATATTACGAGCAGTTCCGACCTTTTAAAGCCTTAAAATTTCTTCACCCATTGGGTGAAATAAAAAAGCCGCTTAAAAACTTATGAAATCAACCTAAAATAGGAATATTTTTGAGCCTGAAGCACTTTAAGTTTTGCGGATTCAGGAATAAGTCTTATTCCATGATCTTCTGAGAATGCTTTCTGCAACCACCCCTTTTGTTTTTTCAATGGAGAATCTTCATTTTATCCACCAAATATGCAAATAATAGGTTGACAGGAAAAATAAAACCATATATAATAAGCATGTAAGCAATTATTTTGTTGCATATAAACAAAGGGAGGTATTCTGATGCATCTGAAAAAAATGATGGCAGGCTTTACAGCAACTGTCCTTACACTGTCAACAGCATTGCTTTTTCCACAGGGAAATGCTTTGGCAGCAAATGAATGTGTCATTGACACATCTGTTGAATATCAGACAATTGATGGATTTGGCGGAATGAATCACCCGGAATGGACCGGAAAAGACCTGACTGACGCACAGCGCCAGAAGGTTTTTGGAAACGGAGATGATGAACTGGGCTTTACCATACTTCGTGTGTTTGTAAACCCTGACAGCAGTCAGTGGTATAAAGCAGTTCCTACTGCAAAATTTGCCCAGGAACAAGGTGTTAAAGTTTTTGCATCTCCCTGGGAGCCCCCGGCAGAACTGGCCGAGTCGGGCGGCAGCAGCGGAAAGCTTCATATTCCGGAATCCAATTACGCAGCCTATGCTGAGCATCTTAATAATTTTGGTAGCTATATGAAAAGTCAGGGCGTCGATCTGTATGCCATTTCTGTACAGAACGAGCCTGACTACGCCTCGGAATGGACTTACTGGTCAACGGACGAAACTACGAATTTCCTTGCAAATTATGCCGATAAGATTACAAGTACAAGAGTAATGTCTCCTGAATCCTTCCAGTATGCACCTGAAAATGCATCCTGGGTTGCGGACGGCGGAAAGAAATTCTACACAAAGATACTGAATAATTCTAAAGCATTCGCAAATTGTGACCTTTTCGGAACACATTTCTATGGTACGCAAAGAGCTTGGATGGATTTTCCGGCTCTTGAAAGCTGCGGCAAACCTATCTGGATGACTGAAGTATACACGGACAGCAAGAATGATGCAGATGTATGGCCTATGGCACTGGACGTTTCCGAGAATATCCATAACGGACTCGTTGTGGGCAACATGAGTGCTTATGTCTGGTGGTATATCCGCCGCAGCTATGGTCCTTTGAAAGAGGACGGAACGATCAGCAAGCGTGGTTATTGTATGGCTCAGTATTCAAAGTTTGTACGTCCAGGTGATGTACGGATTGATGCAACTGAACAGCCTGCGGACAATGTTTATGTATCTGCTTACAAAGGAAACGACAATCAGGTGACCATCGTTGCAATAAACAAAGGTACTGAGGGTTATGCACAGCAGTTTTCTGTAAGCTCTGATGCACAGATTACGGATATTGACCGCTACAGAACATCAAGCACTGAAAATATCGCTAAAACCGAAAATTTAGCATATACTGACAATAGCTTCTGGGCACAGCTTCCGGCTGAAAGTGTCTCAACATTTGTTGTAACTCTTGCTGATAAGCCGGTTGAACCTGATGAAAACGGCTATTATTTTCATGATACCTTTGAAGGTGATACATTCAGCTGGGAAGGACACGGTTCATCTGATGTACTTCTTAGTGGACGAACTCCCTATATGGGCGGCGAAGCACTTCTTGTCCAGAACAGAGAAAATTCATGGAACGGTGCGCAGAAAGCATTAAATTCCGCATTTCAGGCTGGTCAGGAATACAGCTTCAGTGTATGCGCTGAATATCTTGACGGTGATGATACACAGAATATGGCTTTGACTCTGCAATATACGGATTCAAGCGGCAATACAAAATATTCACGTATCGCTTCTGCAACGGCAGTAAAGGGTTATTATGTTCAGCTTGCAAATACCAATTTCAAACTGCCTGAGGGTGGCACAGATTTCGTTATTTATATTGAAACGGAAAGCGGAACAGATAACTTCTATATTGATGAGGCAATCGGTGCTGTTGCCGGAACAAAAATAACCGGTCCTGCACCAGTAACAACAACAACAACTACTACTACAACTACAACTACCACCTCCACTACCACCACCACAACTACTACTACCACAACCACTGCCACAACTACTACTGCACCCAAAACAACAACTACTACAACTACTACAACGACATCATCAGTTACGACAACCGATCCCGTTACAGAAATTGCAGGCGATGTAAATAAAGATGGTCAATTCAATATGTCCGATCTTGTTACGATGCAGAAATGGCTGCTTGCTGTACCTGATGTAACGCTTACCGATTGGAAAGCAGGAGATTTATGTAAGGATGGCATTATAAATGTATTTGATTTATGCATTATGCGACGTATGCTGATTGAGAAATAAAAGAATGCACCCGATTCAGACACGGATCATTTTATCCGGCCATCTGATGGGGTGCATTCTTATTTTTTTAATTGACTTCATCGGAAATTAAATGATTCATCCGGCTGGGATAAAAGCAATGCTTTATATTATCGACATTTAGTTGCCGGAATAATAATACCAATCCCTCAAACTTAAATAGATAAAAGCAATTCTCTTTCAGTAATAAAAGTCACATCACGATTTATGATCTTTTATAATTTTAAAGCAAACCGTGCTCTCACTAATCAGCGGTCGGTTATATTCAAAATATACAATTCCGGGGTAATCCGCCCGAATCACAGAAACTGTTTCCCCATCCAATGGATCCAGAATCTTTCCAAGTACATCATACGCCTCAACGTGACTGCCCGTTTCTGTAAGACTGATAAAAATACCTGCCCCTTCAGAATGAATCTGACTGATACTGGACTCTGTAATAATCTCCGTACAATATCCCCCATATACCGGATAATTCACAATCCCTGCACTGGAAAGAAAGCGAAGAATCGCTGTGACAGCACTTTGAGCCGATTTCATATCAATGGTATCCGTTGCATTGGTGTACATGGAAAATGCCTTTGTTTCCCAAATCTGCCAGTTATAATTCAATGTAGTCGTATCATAAGGACGAGGTGTACGGACAATACCAAACTGCATTCCGAATTGCTTCATCAGTGACTGATCGGTAAAGCCGGTTTCCATAATCTTTACATGAGGCAGAAAGTTCCCCGGCTGATAAAAGCTTGCCAGCTGAATGCCATATTCATAGCCCTGCAATTTGCTGAAAACACCCTCTGCTATACGCTGGGTCGTTTCTCCCAGATCATACCCCGGAAACATCCGGTTGATGTCTGTGTTGTCCATTGCCCAGAAACGCTTTCCGATATTCATAGAGTAATAGTTGATACAGGGAATCACCAGAATCTCCCGATCCGGAAATAGTGCACGACGTTTCTCCAGCTTTTTCAGCTCCTGAATCAGTTGAGCACATACATACATTTGCTGAACCTCATTGCCACGCAGCGCACCCACAATTGCAACCGCTTTCTTTCCGGATCCAAAACGAAAACCAGTTACATCCAATGATTCACGATACGGCGATTTCAGTGAATATAAAATCTCACGCTTCATTTACACGCTGCCTCCTTTGTACTGTCCGTATGCATCAAAATCCGAGCCAGCAGCGAACCGCCGTATACAACCGGATATTCTCTCAGTGTGAAAATCATACCGTCACAGATGGCAGTGATTTTCGCTGCAATACTGCCGCTCAGCGGATCCAGTACATCTCCGATGAGATCGCCTTTTTTTACAAAATCGCCAAATTGGACATGCGGAACAAAAATACCGGCAGCATCTGAATTGACAAAGCCAACGGCACCGTTCAGAGATACAATGGGTTCCCGTACCGGTTTGGTAGTGCCTGTCCACATACCGATTTCTTTCATCAGATGAAAAACACCGTCAAACAACTGATAACAGTATTCTTTTGTAATACGCATACCAACGCCCATCTCTACCACCAGTGTTTTGGTGCCAATGGAATTCAAAGAATGTGCCAATGTAGATTCCAGTACGGTGGCTGATTCATGCACCCAGATAAAATCCACATTCAGCATCTTTGCATACGGAACCAGCACCTCTGCGGTGGGAACGCTGATCCGGATCTGCGGCAGTTCTTTCAGAAAAATATTGCTGGAATGCACATCAATACAGATATCAGAGCCTGCAATATCCTCCATAATGGAAGCACAGATGGTCTCCATCATGGTACCGTCCCTGGAGCCCGGAAAGACCCGGTTCATATCCAGATCAAAAAGCGGAATGCCACGGGTAATGGAATCAATGCCCATGGGATTCAGTGCAGGATAAATATCAACTGTACCGTTCAGACATTCAATATTTTCCTGAATGTGCTTCCCGATCAGATAGGTCAGATATTGTCCTTCCAATTCATCACCATGAATCCCCGTTACAATACTCAGCCGTTTTCCGCCTGTTCCGTTTTTTATGGTGTTTTTGCGAATTTTCAGCGTTTCATTGACTGCAAGTGCTGCCTGTGCTACAGTCTTTATCATAGTTACCAGTTCTCCCGTCCTGTTAAAATTCTGCTGTAATTTGTGAAGAAATCAACTGCATCTGCCTTGTATATGCACCAAACATCACGCCTCGGTCAATGGCACAATCTCCGAAATCCCGTCCTCTTGAAAGCATCAGATAATCTTCATTGACCGGACAGTTGTTGGTAGGATCATATCCTCTCCAAGCAGTTCCATCCCAGAATTCCAGCCAGCTGTGCGTCTCCCCGTCACAGCTTGCCAGTCCTGCCAGATAGCGGCAGGGAATCTGATCCATACGCAGAATGGAGAGCATGATATGCGTAAAATCTTGACAAACGCCTTTTTTCAGGGCAAAGGCTTCTGCGGCAGTGGTTTTTGTGTTGGTGATCTGCTTCTCATAGCAAATCACATCGGAAAGACAGTCTGAAAAATATGCCGTTCGTTCTGCCGGTGTGCAGCCGGTGCAGCCGGATTTGGCGGCTTCATAAAATTTCCGGAGTGCATCACTGGGACGTGTATAACCGGACTGATAACGATAGCATGGCATAAAATCAGTCCGTGCTTCTGTGCTATCCGTCCATGCGCTGCCCCGCACCTCAAAATCAAGAAAACGATGTGACTGTTTTAAATAGCCGCTGATAACCAGATTGCCAAATGAATCCATGGTTCGGTTGGTAGCCGTAAACGGTGTGATATCCAGTTTACAGGCGGTAATATGCTGCCCCGGACAATCCGGCGGTATACAGCGCAGTGCAAACGAATGATTGCTGACATCGTTGTCAAAGGTCAGCTTTGTAGAAAATGTAAAATTGAAACGTTTCATTGTATCATCCCTCAGAAAACCTGTGCTGCGTATGAAAACGCAGCACAGAAAGTTTATTCAGCTGCTTCAAATAGTCGTTCCAGACTCACAATGGCCTCATGAATCCGGTTCTGATAGGAATCGCCCTCACCCATCAGCTCTACCAATACAGACAAATGCTTTGTATTATAGCGATAGGGCGTATTCCGGGGAACATGCCGCAGACAGAAACACAGCCGGTTGAATTCCTGCTCAATTTCAGAAAACGGATAATGCAGACGAAAATATAAATCCAGCCGTTCTACAAATTTTCCGCAAAGGATAATATTCCGGATTTCTTCATCGTATATTGCATCATCCACACAGCCCCAGAAGCCAAATAAAATGTCATTCAGCGGAAGCAGGGACAATGCCAGACCTTTTTCGGAATACTGAGCAGCTTCCAGTGTATCCATAGCCATCTGGAGAAATGATAATGCCTCTGTGGAAATTTCCTCCCGCAGCACAATGCCGTTATCATAAGCACGCTCCAGACTATAGGCAACAGAATTCGGATTGCTTTTGTCATACAGAAAATGTTTTAAAAATTCCTGTGCAGAACCATATGTATCCTTTAATCCAAAGCAGTTCAGATACGCCACATAAAGAGACGGATTCTGATCCAACATCCGATCATATAAATTTTTCAGTGCTTTTAAGGTTGTACCGACTCGTTCTGTATATCGTCCCAGCCAGAAGAGACGGTCTCCATGTTCTATCGAGATTGTACCCATGTGTCCTTAAAGCCTCCTCCCTGTGATGAATTGACTACAAATGAATCCGGATTCCGGGAAAATCTGGTCAGACCCGATGCCCACACTCTTGTGGTCTCTCCGGAAAGTACAAATGCACGCAAATCTGCCTTTCGCATAACGGTTTTGCCCTGATCCAGAATGGGCAGATCCAGAAAATCAATGACCTCCTGTGCAATAAAACGACGTGGCTCACGGAGAATCGTTTGCTTCATATTTTCCAGACCTTCTTCTGAAAGATCCCGTCCGAACAGAACACCATAGCCGCCGGCTTCTGCCACATCCTTAATCACAAGCCGCTCCAGATTTTCCAGAACATATGCCCGGTCTTCCTCGTAAAACGGCAGATAGGTGGGTGCATTTTTCAAAATGGGTTTTTCATTCAGATAATACTCAATCATCTTTGGTACAAAATAATAAATGCCCTTGTCATCTGCCACCCCGTTTCCCGGAGCGTTGATAATTGCCACATGACCGGAACGATAGGCCTCCATCAGGTTGGGAATGCCAATCAATGAGGTTGGTTCAAACGTCAGCGGATCCAGATACTCATCTGAAATACGGCGGTATAATGAACCGATTTTTGTCTTTCCGCCGGAATAGGTCTTATGATACAGGATATTGTCCTCCACAAACAATTCATCACTCTGTACCAGAACCGAACCGGTCAGCTCTGCCAGATAAGAATGCTCAAAATAAGCGGCATTATAACGTCCCGGTGTCAGAATTGCATTGATTCCCCCCCGATTGGAATAATCCATCGTATCCTTCAGAAGCTTCGCATAGTTCCGATTATCCACCACATCATTGCTGGAAAAGACAGACGGCGCAGCTACACGTGTCAGTTCCCGGGCAATTAACGGATAAGAGGCACCGGAAGGAATCCGCAGATTATCCTCCAATATGTACCAGGCTTCATCCTTTGCCTGAACAAGGTCAATGCCGGAAATATGACTGTAAATCTGATTCGGCGGTGTAATTCCCTCACATTGCGGCAAATATCCGCTGGAAATATAGATGAAATCCTCCGGAATGATTCCGTCCTGAACAATTTGCTTTTCATGATAAATATCATAAAGGAATAGATTCAGCGCATGGACTCGCTGGATCAGACCCTTTTCAATTCCCTGAAAATCTTCTGCGGAAATGACACGTGGAATCGGATCAAAAGGGAAAAACTGTTCCTGAAAATTTCCATTTTTGTAAATTCCGAATTTCACGCCGTATCGTCTCAGCAGCTCATTGATTTCATCGGCATTTGCAACAGGCGTTACAACTGTCTGCTTATTTTTGACGGCACTGGTCATTGTTATCACATCCTGTCCTGTAATCTCAAGTTTGTTCTCATCCATGATCTGCAAGCATTCAAAAGCTATTTCTCAACAAATAAAAAAGGTGCTCCGAACTCAATCGGAGCACCTTTGCTTCTGTAATACTATACTATCATTATATCGGATTGCATCTTTTTTGTCAAGCCGCATATTTTTTGCTTTTTGAAGATTGTTCCATCATATTATGAAAAAATATAAGCTCACATCCCGGAATATGAAGAAAGAATACTTTTTCGCTTAAAAAACAAATAAAAGGAATGTAACAGTCTCCATTTTTCTGAAAAAGTTTTTTTCAGGCTGCCATTTTCCGGGAAGGCACTGCCGCTGAATGAATGTTCACGGTTCAGGTTGTATGGCAATCTTGATATCACCGCTTGAGGTGGTAATTTCACACGGCGTACCCGAAACACAAGCTGGAACATCTACATCTCCGCTGCTGGTTTGCGTAAGAAAGATTTTATCCGAAAGCAATGAACCAGATACATCTCCGCTGCTGGTTTTGAGCCAAAGTGCTTCTGCATCACTTTTATTCAAATGAATATCTCCGCTTACGCTTTCAAGGCGGATATTGTTCAATGCAATCACATGGGAAAATGCCATATCACCGCTGGAACATTCAGCAGAAAGCTCTTTCGCATGAACATCAGACAATGTGATATCACCGCTTACTGTCTGAATTGTCAGCTTGTTTTTCACAGTTACCGAAGAAATTTTTACACTGCCGCTGCTGGATTCCATATGAATGCTTTCAGCCGTAAGATCACGAATGGCTACATCGCCGCTGCTGGTTTCAGCCGTCAGATTTTGCTCTGTAGCCGCTTTATAGACAATATCCCCACTTGAGCTATACAGCTCTGTTTCCGAAAAAGTAAAGGACGCAGGGATTTCTGTATCTCCGCTGAGGGATTTTACATAAAGTGTCTCATAATCGCTTTCGGGAAGATAGAGGGTAAGCTCCATATCACAAGTATTCCAATCAATCCCGATCGATTCATACCACTTCCGATTGTCTTTACGGGTAATGATCAATGTATCATCGGAAACTTTGATGGTATTGGAAACATGCTCTTTTTCCGTGCATACCACTTCACAATACGCCTGATCGGAAGGCACCAGACGCACATCGCATTCTGCACCCTCAATCCTGATACTGCGGAATGCTTCATCCACAAAATATGTGTTTGTTTCAAGCTGTATCGTACTCATTCTGGAAAAATCAAAGTTCCACATAAAAAATACACAAAATGAAATGATCAATCCAGCCACAATGGCTATAACGGCTGCGATGATCCAGATCTTCTTAGCTCGCTTCATGGTTCGTTCTCCCCTTTCCGATAAAGCATGACTTTATTCCAAGTACAATCCTTTTGCTTATAAATACAATTCCTTTTGTAATCTGATTGAAGCCAAAGAAGAGCAATACAGCCAAACCGGCACAGATCAATCCGACTCCTAAGAATAAAAAGGCCTGACCAGAATGCCCTGTATACAGCATCAGAAAAAAGCCTGCCATTCCGCCAATTGCACCTGCGGCAAAGGAAATATCCACCGAATAAAGTACAAGAATCACCGACCAAAGGACAATATAGCATGTCATAATGATCACGACAACCGTCAGGAGCAGCGGCAGCCAAATCGGTGCGCCCAGAACCAAAAGAATGATTTCCCACACCTTTAAATGACTGTCCGGCTTGACCTTTGCTTTTACAAGCTTTGGTAAAGATGTATCCATCAATATCTGTGATGCAATCTCACAAACGGACCCCAGTGCTTCAACTGCTGCTTCCTCAGATAAACCGTCCTCTATCTGATCCTCAATCATTTCTCTGTAATAGTCCAATGACTGTTCTATATCCTCCTGCGGCAATCCAGTCAGCTGCTCCCGCAGCGACGCAAGAAACTGCTGCTTATTCATCCTTGTCTTCCCCCCTGATGATAAATTGATAAATGGACATAATTTCCTTCCACTCCTCTTTAAATGCCTCAATACGTGCAATCCCTGAATCCGTTATGTGATAATACTTCCTGAGCCTGCCGTTATGCTCTACAGAACGAACCGATAAAAATTCCGCAGTTTCCAATCTTCGGAGAATCGGGTACAAAGTAGATTCAGATATTTCAACATAGGGATTCATATCCTTTATAATCTGATATCCATAGGAGTCTTCATTTTTTATGGCTGCAAGCACACAGATATCCAAAAGTCCACGTTTCAACTGAATATCCATCTGATACCCCCTTTCACATAATACTATACCACACATAGTATTATGTGTCAAGAGCATCTGCCAAATTGTAACAAAACTTTAACAAATAAGCGGCAGGAAACGCTCCCTGCCGCTTTTGCTTGGATGGATATTCATTTATAAAAAGTATATCGCCCCCTGGCAGGCAATGTCATCAACTTAAGGATTTTTCGTTGCAAACGTTCCACCGGAACGTTTGCAGGATATACTTTGCTTCATCGCTGGAACAGGGGGAAGCGTTCTTGTCCGCTTCCCCCAATCCAAGCTGTCGCTTGGATTTCCCCCTTTCACCGCGCGCCAAAAGGATGGCGCAGGGTGTTTCGCCGTCTGCGGACGGCGACAAGGGGCTTTGCCCCTTGACCCCACAAGCCTTTTGAGAAAGGCTTGACCGAAAACTTCTATACTTTCTTAAGTTGATGACATTGACATAATAGCGGGATGCGGGTACACTATTTTGGTTCGTGAACGCTTAAGTTGATGACATTGCCCTGGCAGGGGGCTTCGTATACTATAAATGATGAAAAAGTGAAAATGGGGGTCGTAGGGCGATCGAACTGGCGACAGCTCGTCACTTTTTCAAATCATTTTCATACTGTTGCTCCAGCCAGTGAATCATCTCATCAAAACCGGACTGCTCCATGGGAAATTCCTGCTCCAGCTCAATTTCTGCCTTTTCTGAACAAAGCAGCCCATGCCATACCTGCACTTTCAGCATTTCCCCGGGTATGATTTTGTAGTTAAATGTCTGGTTTTTGCTGCCTGTAAAAATATTCTTGGACTGAAAATAATAAAATTTCGGAATATCAAAATAACTTGAAACCGGCGTTGCTGCCATTTCAGACTCCCCTTTCTGTTTCAATCAGCGGTATTACATCCGCCAGTGTCGGTACACATGCATACAAAAGAGGCTTCAGCATTTCATCCGGCTCTGTTAAATCCGGAATCAGAACCGGCTGACAGCCTGCGGAAAAGGCTGCAAGAATGCCGTTGGGCGAATCCTCCAATGCAAAGCAATGTGCAGGTTCCAATGAAAGTGCTGCCGCTGCTTTCAGATAAATATCCGGTGCTGGCTTTCCATTGGCAATGGAATCACCGCCTACAATCACCGAAAAATCATCACAAATTCCCACACTTTTCAAATGAGCGGCTGCATTTTCCGTAGATGTCGCCGTAGCAACTGCTGTTACAATGTTATTTTCCTTACAATACGCCAACAGCTCCTTTACACCCGGCTTCATCTGAACACCATACTTTTCAATGACTTCACGAATCAGCTCACGCCGACGGCTGCGCACCGCATGATAATCGAATGACTCCCCCAGCTCACGCACCAGATACCGCTGTGCATAGCTGGAAGAAAGACTCCGGATGGCAAGTGCATGACGAGGCTTCATAGAAAATCCGAACTCCGCTGCACTCTGCATCCAGTACCGAAAATAATACCGCTCTGTATCCAGCAGCAATCCGTCCATATCAAAAATCAATCCCTTGACCATGGGTTTCACCATCCGTTCCAAAAATTCATAACATGATTATTGTACACATTTTCCTCATCCTTGTCAAGAGATCTGCCATTTATAAATATTCATATTTGCCACTTGCAAAAGCAGTCGATTTATAGTATAATAGTAAACATCATGAGAAATAAGATCAAATAAGACAAGTTGAGCTTGCACCTGTTGCCGGATATATGGCTGTCTGATGGATTGGGTGCAGAAGGGAATGAAAAGCAATGAGCAGAAATGAAAAAGAAATTTGCAGATTGCCGGTTGTTGCAATGCGTGGTGTCGTTGTATTTCCCGAAATGGTCATGCATTTTGACGTAGCCCGTGAAAAATCAATCGCTGCAATTACTGCATCCTATGAATCTGACCGAAAAATCTTTCTTACAGCACAAAACGATGTGTTCGTAGAAGATCCTGCTTCAAAGGATCTGTATAAATATGGCGTCATCGCTGAGGTGCGCCAGATTTTAAAAACACCGGAGGGTGTGATGCGTGTGCTCGTGGAGGGCATACAAAAGGCAAGAATGGAAACACTTTATACCGGTAAATCATATTTCTCAGCGGATGTCTGCCCTGTCCCCTATTCCAGCCGCAGCAAAATCGACGATGTGGAACTGGAAGCTGTCATTCGTGCGGTAAAGGAACTTTTTGAACAGTATAGTCAGCTGTTTCCCCGTATGCCAAAGGAACTGATGATTGCTGTTATGTGTCAGGATGATCCGTATAAACTCTTCAACAGCATCATTTTCAATATCAATCTGGACTACAAGGATAAGCAGAGACTGCTGGAAGAAAATCATATTCTGAAACGGCTGAACCTGCTGTATACATTCCTGCTGAAAGAAACAGAAGTGCTTACTTTGGAACGGGAAATTCAGGATCTGACCAAGGAGGGCATGGACAAAGGACAGCGTGAATATTATCTGCGGGAGCAGATGCGTGTCATTGCCAGCCAGCTGGGGGAAGAAGACGAACAGGAAGAAATGCTTTCCTATGTCAACAGAATCCAGAAGCTGGGACTGCCCAAGGAAGATTATGAAAAGCTTATGAAAGAGGCGGAACGGCTGGGAAAGCTGCCGTCAGCATCACAGGAAGCCTTTGTCATTCGCAGCTATCTGGATGTGGTACTGGATCTGCCATGGAACAATTCATCCAAAACAAAGGTCAGCATTGAAAAATCCCGCTGTATTCTGGATAAAGATCACTACGGTATGGAAAAAGTCAAGGAGCGTGTACTGGAAAGCATCTCTGTCCATGCACTGCTTCCCGAAGTCACCGGACAAATCCTCTGTCTGGTAGGCCCCCCCGGTGTGGGAAAAACCTCTATCGGACGTTCCATTGCAAAGTCCCTGGGCAGAAAATACGAACGCATCTCTTTGGGCGGCGTCCGTGACGAATCGGATATCCGGGGGCACAGAAAAACCTATATCGGTGCAATGCCCGGCCGTATCATAGATGCTCTGACCCGTGCCGGTACCAATAATCCCCTGATTCTGCTGGATGAAATCGATAAGATGAGCAGTGACTTCAAGGGGGATCCTTCTGCCGCTATGCTGGAAGTACTGGACAGCGAACAGAACAAGGCTTTCCGTGACCATTATGTGGAGATTCCTTTTGACCTGAGTCAGGTTTTGTTTGTGGCAACTGCCAATACACTGGATACCATACCAGCTCCCCTGCTGGACCGTATGGAAATCATTGAGCTGGGCAGCTACACCCGTGAGGAAAAATTCCAGATTGCCAAACAGCATCTGCTGGCAAAGCAGCTGAAAAAACATGGTCTGAAAGCATCCCAGATGAAAGTACAGGATGATGCTTTTTATGATCTGATTGACCACTATACACGGGAATCCGGTGTGCGTACACTGGAACGATATCTGGCTGCTCTTTGCAGAAAGGCTGCAAAAATCATTGTTTCAGAGGAGCAGAAGAAGGTTGTATTTTCCGCAAAAAATCTGGAATCCTATCTGGGTCCCCGCAAATATCTGCCCGATGAGCATGCACAGGAGAATACAATCGGACTGGTCAATGGTCTGGCATGGACATCCGTGGGCGGTGTATTGATGCCGCTGGAGGTCATTCATCTCAAAGGAAAGGGACAAATTGAAATTACCGGTTCCCTGGGGGATGTAATGAGAGAAAGTGCAAAAATTGCCGTCAGCTACGTACGCAGCATTGCCGATCAATACGGAATTGATCCTGAATTCTACTGTCAGCGTGATATACATATCCATGCGCCAGAGGGTGCTGTGCCAAAGGATGGACCATCTGCCGGTGTGACCATGGTAACGGCAATTGTATCTGCTTTATCCGGTATTCCGGTACGCAGTGATGTGGCTATGACCGGAGAAATCACATTGCATGGTAAGGTACTGCCCATCGGCGGCCTGCGTGAAAAGGCAATGGCTGCTTACCGCAACGGCATCCGAACGGTAATCATTCCGGAAAAAAATATACCCGATCTATATGAGGTCGATGAAATCGTCAAGAAAAACGTTCAGTTTATTCCGGCAAAGTCACTCGATACTGTGCTGAAACATGCACTGGTCTGTCTGCCTGAATACACAGAGGAGGATGCAGCACCGGAATCAGCACATATTCCAACTGAAACCAATACCCCGTCAAAACCTCTGGCTTACGTATGAGGAGGATGTATGAATTTTAACCTTGCAGCTTTTGAGGCATCCTATGGCTTGTTTTCCCAGATTCCCCCTTGCAGCAGTATCGAAATTGCTTTTGCAGGACGCTCCAATGTGGGAAAATCCACGCTCATCAATAAAATCATGAACCGGAAGGCACTGGCTCGTGTCAGTGCCGTTCCGGGAAAAACCGCAACCATCAATTTCTATAAGGTGGATTCCATCCGTATTGTAGATCTGCCGGGTTATGGCTATGCTAAGGTGGCAAAATCCGAAAAGCATCGCTGGGCAGACTTGATTGAAGGCTATCTGGATTCGGATCGGGATCTGCGGCTGATTTTCCTGCTGATAGATATGCGGCATGCACCGTCAAAGGATGACCTTCAGATGATTCATTATCTGGTAGAGCGTGAGCTGCCCTTTGTAATCATTCTTACAAAAGCAGACAAACTCAAGCCCACAGAACGCAAACGACGCATGGCTGCGTTTGCAGAAGAAATCCCCTATTTCAACGATATTCACATCGTACCATTCTCATCTATGACACGTGAAGGCGTGGAGGAAATCCGTGCCATGATTACGGAAATTGCCGAGAATCCCTGCGATGAGGAGAATCGTCCGGTTCAGCAGTAATCTGCCGAATCGGATGTATATACCGGAATCCAGCAAATCTGCTGCACCGGAAAGAAAGGAAGTTTCATTATGTTCGTATCTGAGAATCTCTGCACCAATGAGCTGGGACATCTGACAATCGGCGGCGTGGATACCATCACGCTGGCTGAAACATACAAGACACCCTTGTATGTCATGGATGAGGATTTGATCCGCAAGCACTGCCGCAGCTTCAAAAACAGCATTGAGCAGTTCTATGGCGGAAATGGTCTGGTCTGCTATGCAAGCAAGGCTTTTGCCTGCAAGGAAATGTATCGTGTCATTGCCGACGAAGGACTGGGCGTGGATGTTGTTTCCGGCGGTGAGCTTTATACTGCAATGGCTGCCGGAACGGATGCTAAGAAAATTTGTTTCCATGGAAACAATAAGACAACTGAGGAGCTGAAAATGGCTCTCTCTTATGGTGTCGGACGAATTGTGGTTGACAATATTTATGAACTGAATACCCTGAATGCATTGTGTGCAGAATCCGGCACAAAAGCAGATATTCTCTTCCGTATCAAGCCGGGCGTGGATGCGCATACACATAACTTCATTCGTACGGGTCAGATTGACAGCAAATTCGGTTTTGCACTGGAAACCGGTGAGGCTTTCGAAGCCGTTCGTCTGGCTCTGGCATGCGAGCATCTGAATTTTGTGGGTCTGCATTGCCATATTGGTTCTCAGATTCTGGATACACAGGGCTTTGAAGCCGCTGCTGAAGTGATGATGACCTTTATCAAGAAAATCCGTGATGAACTGGGCGCAGAGGTGCGTGACCTGAATCTGGGCGGCGGCTTCGGCATTCAGTATACACCGAAGGATGACCCCCTTCCCTACGAAGCATTTATGCAGGCAGCATCCATTGTCATTCACAGATTCTGCGAGGAAAACAATATGCCTCTGCCCTTTATTCTCATTGAACCGGGCCGTTCCATTGCAGCTCCTGCCGGCATTACACTGTATACAGTCGGCGGCAAAAAGATCATCCCCAATATTCGTACTTATGTTTCCATTGACGGCGGTATGTGCGACAATCCCCGTTACATTCTGTATCAGTCTGAATATGATGCATGCATTGCCAATAAAGCAGATCAGCCGAAAAATACAACCGTCACCATTGCAGGAAAATGCTGCGAAAGCGGTGATCTGATCGGCGAAAATATGCCGCTTCAGGAATGCGAGCCGGGTGATATTCTGGCGGTTTGTGCGACAGGTGCCTATAACTACTCTATGGCCTCCAACTATAATCGGCTGCAAAAGCCTGCTGTTGTCTTTGTAAAGGATGGTCAGGCACGTGAGGTTGTGCGCCGTGAATCTCTGGAAGACCTGATTCGCAATGACTTGTAAAAACAATTGGAATAATTGGGACTGTTGTAAAATTGCAGCAGTCCCTTTTTCTTTTGCTTGACGAATTTATGAAAAATATGCTGTAATATAATCCTGAATCTGCAAAGTTGAATTTTATAAAAGCTCAAAAAAAGAATCTGAATTCCGAAAGCAGTATTTCTATCATCTCCTAAATCCCATATGGATATACAAAAACCGCAATGGTTTGCAGCTTGCATTCCATTGCGGTTTTGTTGATTGAAGGAAAGAATGTTTCTTTGCTCAAATTATTGGTTCTTGTTGTTTTTGCGTACCACAGCAGTCAGAATTGCCAGTATCATAGCAGCACTGCCTACAGTTATCACTGACAGCATCCGATCCTCCGTTTTGGGAGAATTCACCAGACTCACTGTACTGCCCTTTCTTGTTGTCGTTGTTGTTGTTTTCTTGGCGGAAGAGGCGGTCTTTCCGGTTGCTGTAGTCGTTGTTGCGGTCGTTGTCATCGTTGTGTTCACAGTTGTGTCAGCGGTTGTTGCAGAAGCTGTCGTTGTCTTAACGGTTGTTGTAGTTGCTGCGGTTGTCGTGGTTTCAGATGTTGTCGTTGCAGTGGTTGTTGTAGTTGTTGTTGTAATATAGCGATCCAGCATGACAACGGTCATATCCGTATTCGGAATCCATTCATCGTTTTCAATGATATAGAAAATATCATCCGCAATGATGAATTCTATGGATTTAGCAATCTCATAATGCTCCGGAGCCTGAACCTCTACTAACTTATATACCACATTGGCAGACAGACCTTCAATGGTGTGAGATGTGCCGTCGGTAATCCATTCTTCGACAATTGAGCCGTTTTCATGCCGCAGCTGAAGCACTGCACCCGGAAGTGCATTGCCGATTTCTGTATCACCCATCAGCTCCTGTTTATTGATGTTCACACAATAGGTTACAGTTGTCGTTACAGTGGTTGTTTCTGTAGTCTCAGAATCTGTATCCGTATCCGTTGTGGTAGTGGTAGTTGTAGTTGTAGTTGTAGTTGTGGTTGTTCTTTCAGGAATGGCTTCATCAAACATCTGAATCATGCCGTTGGAAACTGCTGTCTGAGAATCATCCTCATTTATAATATAAATGTTCTCATCCATGATCCGGAATACAATGGGCTGCGCATAATAATAGCCTGTGGGAGGAGCAATTTCAGATAATCTGTATGTTATACCCTCCTTTAAACCTGTAAGCAGATGAACACTGCCGTCTGATATCCAGGAATCAATAACGGTACCTGCCTCATCTGTTACTTTCAGATAGGCACCTATTACCGCATCATGGGTCTGTTCGCCGTTCATTTGTGCATATTTTCCAATGGAAACCTCAAAAGTCCTTTCCGGTGCTTTTGTCGCAGAAACAGTGCTTGTCGTTGTTTCCTGTGATGTTATGAATGTCTGCTTTGTTGTTTCTATAGTTGATGTTCCTGTTGCACTTATGGTTGTTCTGGTTGTTGTGGTAGTAGTTGTTGTCGTAGTAGTCATGGCGGTAGTTGCCTTGCTTGCAGATGTTGTTTTCTGCATTGTAGTAGTAAAAGTTGTTGTAGATGTGGTTGTTGTAGGCTTTGTGGTGGTTGAGGTGGGAATTGTAGTCGTTGATGTGGTTTCTGGCGTTGTCGTTGTCGTATGCGCTTTGGTAGATGTGGATGTTGTTGTAGGCTTTGTAGTGGTTGAGGTAGG
>JBJERF010000116.1:21351-29416 GCA_051882115.1 Ruminococcus sp.
TATGCGCTTTGGTAGATGTGGATGTTGTTGTAGGCTTTGTAGTGGTTGAGGTAGGGACTGTAGTCGTTGATGTGGTTGCTGGCGTTGTCGTTGTCGTATGCGCTTTTGTAGATGTGGATGTTGTTGTAGGCTTTGTAGTGGTTGAGGTGGGGACTGTAGTCGTTGATGTGGTCGTTGGTATTGTCGTTGTCGTATGCGCTTTGGTAGATGTGGATGTTGTTGTAGGCTTTGTAGTGGTTGAGGTAGGAATTGCAGTTGTTGATGTGGTAGCTGGCGTTGTAGTTGTCGTATGCACTTTTGTAGATGTAGTTGTTATAGGCTTTGTAGTGGTTGAGGTAGGAACTGTAGTCGTTGATGTGGTTGCTGGCGTTGTCGTTGTCGTATGCACTTTTGTAGATGTAGCTGTTGTAGACTTTGTAGTGGTTGAGGTGGGGACTGTAGTCGTTGATGTGGTCGTTGGTATTGTCGTTGTCGTATGCGCTTTTGTAGATGTGGTTGTTGTTGATTGGGTGGTGGTTGAGGTAGGAACTGTAGTCGTTGATGTGGTTGCTGGCGTTGTAGTTGTTACATGCGCTTTTGTAGATGTGGTTGTTGTTGACTGGGTGGTGGTTGAGGTAGGAACTGTAGTTGTTGACGTGGTGTCTGGTGTTGTCGTTGTCACATGGGCTTTTGTAGATGTGGTTGTTATGGGTTTTGTAGTAGTTGAGGTGGAGACTGTAGTCATTGATGTGGTCGTTGGTATTGTAGTTGTCGTATGCGCTTTGGTAGATGTGGTTGTTATGGGTTTTGTAGTAGTTGAGGTGGGGACTGTAGTCGTTGATGTTGTCGTTGGTATTGTCGTTGTCGTATGCGCTTTGGTAGATGTGGCTGTTGTTGACTGGGTGGTGGTTGAGGTAGAAACTGTAGTCGTTGAT
This sequence comes from Ruminococcus sp., assembly GCA_051882115.1. Lineage (GTDB taxonomy): Bacteria > Bacillota > Clostridia > Oscillospirales > Ruminococcaceae > Ruminococcus_C. The sequence continues at coordinate 22,266 of JBJERF010000116.1, forward strand.
TTGGTCGTTGGTATTGTCGTTGTCGTATGCGCTTTGGTAGATGTGGCTGTTGTTGATTGGGTGGTGGTTGAGGTAGGAACTGTAGTCGTTGATGTGGTCATTGGTGTTGTCGTTGTCGTATGCGCTTTGGTAGATGTGGTTGTTGTTGATTGGGTGGTGGTTGAGGTAGGAATTGCGGTCGTTGATGTGGTTGCTGGTGTTGTCGTTGTGGTAGGCATTGTTGTAGATACTGTAGTGGGGGTTGTAGTTGCAGAATGCGTGGTTACAGATGTTGTTGTAGGCGTTGTCGTAGTAGAAGTGGAAACTGTAGTGGTGAATGTTGATTCGGAAGTAGAAACTGTGGTAGTCATGCATGTAGTAGACGCTGCTGTGGTGGTTGATTCCGATGTCCTTACATCATACATGGTAATCACACGATTTTCTGCTTCCGCCATAGATACTTTTTGCCATCCGTTCAGATCGCTCAGTGTAACCATAAACGCAGAATCCCCGTTTTCTGCCTCTTTCACTTCAGGAAACTGAATGTCCGAATCCCCTGATATCCGTGTATAGGTATACAGATACGATATACCATTCTCTTTCATCACAAAGAAATAAATCGGATTAGAAATTTCATAACCGGATGGTGCACTGATTTCCTGCAATGTATATACATGACTGAATGTCACAGCGATACCCTCGGCATTCTGTCTGGCACTGAGCGTACAATATTGAATGTCACCAGCTGTATCATCGCCTACCGAAAATAATACCCCTGCATTGCCGGATGTCCATTCTTTCACAGTACGGCTTTCTTCACCCAAGCTATAGATAACTATATCATCTTCGTCTTCGCTGTCGCCGGAGAAAGAAATATCCGCCTTTCCAGTACGTTCATTCAAAGACAATACTGCACCAGAAAGCGGCTGATTTTGCGCTTTATCCACTTTTTGAATGGTCAGACCTTCATAATTGACAATCTGAAATGCACCGATTTCATCATATTGACTGAAATCAATAACGGGATCTACAATTTTTCCATCCCACAATACGACACCGTATGATGCATTTCCTGCCTCTGTATAACACAGTGTAATCTCATTCGTTACCGTCCCGTCTGCTGTTGTATAGGTAAAGGTAAAATGAGAGGACAATTCCCCAGATTGCATATTCAATGGGAAGGTAATCTGATTGCCTGTGAGCGTGCCAGCTGTACCATTACAGGATGCTGACAAAACGGTATCTTCCGGAACCGTTACAGTTGCACTGCTTCCTTCATCAGAAGGAAGATTGAATTGATACGTATACTCTTCAATCTGATACCGATTGGTATTCAGACTGGTCAGCTCAGCGGATGCAGTCCGGCTTTTTTCATTTTGCTGGAATGTCTGATCTTCATAGACCGTAATGGCAGCTTCATTGAAATACTCCAGTGCTGTATAATTGGCAATCCGTTCCGTTGTATCTATATAGCCATCCCCATTGCTGTCCTCGCATCCATCTCCCTCTGTTTTCTTTTTATAGTATACATTCTTGCTGGAATCGCCGCCGATCTGTGTATCTTTTGTACCGTCACCATAAGAAATCACAATGGAGGCAATGCCGTCCGGTTTGCTTGCGGCTGTGAAAACAATCTCCGACAAAATGCCATTTGTAATATTCGTAAATTCTGCCTTCCCGTCTGTAACAGCTGTCTGAATTTTCGTGCTCCAATCATAGTTGCAGCGCAGTTCAACACCACTGGAAAACGACTCCTTCACATAAACAGTAACCGATGAAACATGATCTGTTTTTATACCAGTCAAAGGAACCGTCCACCAGTATGCATGACCGGAAAGAGCAACTGAATCATAATCCACCAGCACATACTGCTCCTGCTCTTTTTCTGTCAGTTTCTCATAGTCAGATTGTGTGAATTTTGTATTGGTAATCTTTCTGGTATAGCCTGCGAAAACTTTTTCTTTGCGTACCGGATTCGATTCTGTAATTTCAAAAGCATATTCTGTATCAGAAAGCACATATCCATCCGGCGGTGTGATTTCTTTTAAAATATATTTTCCAACGCCCACATCCAACTGCACCGTTTCATCCTTTGTTTCCACAGTGGATACCAGCGAACACACCGGTTTCCCTTTTTCATTGATAACAGGTGCTCCGCTGCTGTCCGTCTTTACCGCATACAGTCCGATAAGGGCACCCGACAAAAAATGACCTTCTGTATCTACCTTATTGAGATCTATCGTATACGAAGCCTGTACGCCGAGAATGTCAATGGGACCAAGAAACGGACGATAACCAAATTCCAGACCGCCTTTGAATGACTTTGCAATCAACGCACCGGAAAGGTGACCTCTGCATGTTTCGTCTGACTTTACATCTGCATTCGGCGCAAGAATCGTACCACTGAAATTGCAGGAAATGGATATCTGATCTGCATTGGGCAGATTGTAAAGAATTCGGGAACAGTTGGGATTGTTATTTGACTTGTTTGCTTCATCCCAGTTGGAAGATTCATTATTTGAAATTTTTTCGCCATTGATATATGTCCGCTTGGTCATGCCAAAACTGCCAAAATTCAGTGTACCCTCCTGTTCACAGCTGATAATCATATAGGAATCATCCGGAATGTTGGTAAAATACAGGTCACTGGCGTTTTGAATGATATCAAATGAGTCCAACTGAAAGTAAATGACTTTATCGGTACAATCTGAACCAGCATCCAATGTAACAGAGCTTCCGGAAACCGTTACAGTTCCGGTAGCAGTACGTTTTGCAACAGCCTCGGAACGGGATGTAATGGTTTCAAATTGCTGACGAAAAAAGCTCTGTCCAAAGGCATCGGACTGCCAGATATGAGCAAGCTCATCTCCCCCTGCATGATTGCATTCGGAACGATAGGGTACATCCGAACCATTTACAGTATGATAGGATTCCGACAAGCTGAACTGGTCGCTGACCGCAATTTCCTTCCAGTCTTTACGCTCGCTGCACCAGTCCTTTACATTGATTCGCCCCATCGTTGTGCCGCCCACGATTACATGGGCAAATTTCGTAATGCCATTGTATTCATCCAGATCAGCCAATGCAATCTTACTGCCATAGTCGCCGTCACCAGCCTGATAATTGTAATATTTTCCATCGCCCCCCACAGCCGTAGAAATCATATTCCCTGCCACAGCGGTTCTTCCCTCTGAATCCGCTGCTGTAACCTCCATATCACCATTTAAAAAGACAGCAAACTGACTGGCAATTCCAAGAAAGTAAGCGGCATCTGCATTGGCAACAACCTTCTCCAGACTTTCCGCATTTTCTGAAAGCGGATGCCCATGACCCACCAGAAGATCTACATCTGAGATCATGTCATAATCAGAAGCAGACAGATTGTTGACCGGTGTTCCGTCTGTACAGCCATTTACCGTTCCAGCGGCAGAAACTGTTATACTATGAAATGCTGTAAGCACTTCCAGAACAGCCAGCACAACTACAGTTGCCACCCCAAGAAACCGATGTTTTTTCTTTTTCATAAAAATGCATCCTTTCTCTACAAAACGGTTTTTCGTAAGTTACCGAACGGATTGAATACCAGAAAAAACAACCCGCATTCCAATGGGAATACGGGAGTTTTATTATTGTACCTGCGTTTCCGTAACGGTTTCACCGGATGTTGTAATGACCAGAGATGCTATGGTCGTCACAACAGTCGTTTGCTGGATATCCGTCTGAAAATCACGGAATGTAATACAGGCTCCCATCTGATCCATCTGAAAGCTGGAAAGACTGCCGTCCTTGTTGAGACAAAGCTCATAGGGACCCGTTTCCAGCTCGCCCTCAATCTGAATCAAATCATCCTTTGCAGAACCTGTTACATCCGGACTTTTGGCAAGTGTATCAATCGCTGTGATGCATTGCAGCAGAAGTGCTTTCGACGGCATTGCCGCCTGAGGTACCGAAAAGGAAAGCCCTTTATAAGAAGCTGTTACATCATCTCCGGAAAAATCCAGTACAACACCTGCAATCTCAGACGGACTGTCAAAATACATGCTCCAGATGCCGGTATCATACCGTGTCAGCGTTCCTTCTGCTGTAAAATCATCCATTTCCAATGTCAGATTGGCAGAAAAACTGCCGCTTAGCTTTTGCTGTGCTGTAGCAGAACCGCCTCCTGACGGACTGCAGGCAGTCAGTACAGCTGAGCATAAGCCGATGCATACAGCAAATACAGATATTCGTCGTCTCATCCATCCAATCTCCTTTATGAATATGACTCTGTAAATATCCAATGCGCGGCTGTTTCAACGTCCTTTTCATGATCGGCACATTTCTATTCTGAGAAACACCTCCGGTATCTGTGCAAGCAAATCTCTTGGCAGCATGGCAGTTTCACTCATTTTCTGCGCTGCTAAATCTCCTGCCATGCCATGAATATATACGCCGGCTTCCACTGCATGCAGAGGGGACATGCCCTGTGCTGCAAAAGCAGCAATCATTCCTGCCAGCAAATCTCCGCTGCCCCCCCGGCTCATCCCGGGATTTCCTGTCGGATTCATCCGGATCTGTTCCTCCTGTCCCACCAATGTATGATGCCCCTTTAATGCAATGACAGCCTGCGGCAAACGTCTGCACAGCGTATACAGTGCCTTTTCCCGATCCATCTGAATCTTCTGCGTTGTGGTATTCAAAAGACGTGCCATTTCCCCCGGATGCGGTGTCAGAATAACGGGGGTCTTTTTCCCCACAATCATATCTATGCACCCAGACAGAACATTTAGACCATCTGCATCCAAAATCAATGGCACATTTGCCTTTTTTACAATGGACTCTACCAAGCATGCCGTTTCATCGGTTACACCCAGACCGCATCCGATCAATACAGCATCTGCTTTTGCAACAGATTCTGATAGAACAGATGCATTTTCATGCCATGTGATAAAGCCATCCGGATCCGTATGCAAGGGCAGATACATGGATTCCCAGCATTGGGCAGCAAGAATGGGGATATTTTTTTCAGCAGTTGCTACTGTCATCAGCCCTACGCCACAGCGCAAGGCTGCCTGAGCCGACATGCAGGCTGCACCTGGCATGCGTACACTGCCGGTAATACATAAAAGCCGTCCGAAATCTCCCTTGTGTGCGTCTGCCTTTCGTTTGGGAAACATACGGCATACAGATGAAAAATCAATGATTTCCATAATCATACCTCCAGAAAGTTCTGCAACTTTTCCGTTACAGATTTGAAATGACAAAAGGGACTGCTGCAAGATGCATTTGCAACAGTCCCTCTTCTGTTATGTGCTTCATCCATTCGGCATGCTTTCTATTTTTCGCCCAGGCATTTCGCATATACAACGCAGCGCATGCCGTCATCGCTGCCGGAATTACAGGTTTGCAGCGCAATGATACGATCTCCATATTCCGGCAAATTCTTTCCGCTATACCAGACATTGGATGTAGACTTGATATTGTCTATGTATTTTTTGAACTCCGTTTTGCTCAGCTCCAGTGTGGTAGGCTGAGTCGGCATCCAGTAGCAGAAACTTGCACCTTCTTCTCCATATAATACATTGACTGAAAATACCTCATACAGATAACGCTTTTTTTCAGAAGCAACTTCAATATAACGATGGTTTTTTCCCCATGTCTCATCCAGATAGCTGCGAATGGCACTGAACATGGAACCATCTGCCATATTATGTCCGTAAAGCAAAGTCAGATTTGTTTTGTCAAGATTTCCACGGAAGTCCTCATAAATACAGCCTGAATAACTGTAATTGCCCTGCCAGTCCTGATGAATATACTCATCATTGTTATCACACTGAATAATGGGATAATCAATAACCGTCCCATCCACATACAGCCAGCCCACTACATCGGAATTCACTGCTTTATATTGTGCCACATAGGAACGATCCAGCTTCATGCGATAATCAATCGCTGCCTCTGTTGTTGTGGTTGTGACGGTCGTTGTCGTAGCAGGAGAAGTTGTTGTAGTGGTTGTGGTGGTGGTTGCTTCTGTTGTAGGCATTTCTACCTGTGCCTGCCGGATTTCACGGCTGCCGCCGCATTGCCGTGACATACTTAAAATAAATATTACAAGGGCTGCAATCAGCAAAAACACGACTGTAAGGACAATTGTAAGCCACTTTTGTGATTTTTTGTTAAATGCCATGAATCTACCTCTTTTCCTTAAAAGCCATTCAGCTTATGATCTATCATAATCTGCGGGTAGCTGTAATATGCGTAATTCATGTCAACCGGTGTACTTACACCCGGTACAATGCCGCTGCTGGAGTACTGCCACATACCATGATTCCGAGTAAATGACGGAACGCTCACGCCATGATGTGCAATCCACAAATCATATTCATTCATTACACTGGTTTCAATTCGTGTGTTCAGGAAAGACACAAAGCTATAGAGCGATACGTAATATCCATAGGATTCCATACGTTTACAGAAGGCATTGATGACTGCTGTACTTTGTTCAGGAGAAAGCCCGTACTGTGCACTTGTTTCATAGTCAAAGCAAATCGGATATTCAAACTGGTAATCCTTGATGATTTCATAGCAGACATCTGCTTCCTGAATGGCATCCTCCGGCGTTGTCGCATAGCTGAACCAATAAGCACCGCAGTCAATTCCGGCTGCCTGTGCATTCTTCATATTGATATCAAAATACTTGTCCTCTTGGTTCAGATACTTGCCATAGCCTGCACGGATGATGGCAAAATCAATCCCACTGTTCTTAACCGCCATCCAGTCTACATTGCCCTGATATACAGAAACATCAATTCCACGCATGGGATAAGAGCTGACTTGCGTTGTTGTAACCGAAGCCTGATTCGTCGTTACGCTGGAAATACTGGTCGTTGCGGATGTTCCGGTTGTTGTGGTTCCATTTCCTGTACCTGTTGTTTGCTTAGCAGTTGTAGTGGATACCCTGCTTGTACCAGTCGTTTGCTTAGCAGTTGTCGTAGATGCCCTGCTTGTACCAGTTGTTTGCTTGGCTGTTGTAGTGGATGCCCTGCTTGTACCAGTCGTTTGCTTAGCAGTTGTCGTGGATGCTCCGCTTGTACCAGTTGTTTGCTTAGCAGTTGTGGTGGATGCGCTGCTCGTGTTAGTCGTTTTCTGCGCTGTTGTGGTGGATGCGCTGCTCGTGTTAGTCGTTTTCTGCG
>JBJERF010000116.1:29516-33765 GCA_051882115.1 Ruminococcus sp.
GTCGTTTTCTGCGCTGTTGTGGTGGATGCGCTGCTCGTGTTAGTCGTTTTCTGCGTTGTTGTGGTGGATGCGCTGCTCGTGTTAGTCGTTTTCTGCGTTGTTGTGGTGGATGCGCTGCTCGTGTCAGTCGTTTTCTGCGCTGTTGTGGTGAATGCGCTGCTTGTGTCAGTCGTTTTCTGCGTTGTTGTGGATACACTGCTTGTACTTGTAGTAGTTTCCTTTACAGTTGTAGTGGTCACAAAACTTGTCTCTGTGGTTTTCTGAGCAGTTGTAGCAGCAATTGTCATTTCATCTTCTGATGTTGTAGCAGGAGCAGATGTTGTTGTGTATGTAGTTTCCTGTACAGTCTCTGTTGTTATTACCGGAACAGTTGTTGTCGAGGTGTCCGTTGTAACAGAGGTTGTCAAGGGTGAAGGTACACCGTTCCGGCTGGGAATGTATCCATCAAATTCAACTCCTGAGCCTAAAACTGAATAAAGATACAGAAAATATTCGGCATCTTCCAGGTTAATCGTCCGGTCAGGAATGACATCATAAAAGAGCCAGTCCTCTTCACATACAGCCGGTCTTAATCCAGCCATACGAGCAGCATAATAGGACAATACCTCGTAGGAAACCGCCAGCCAGTTTTCTTCTTCTGCTTCCTGTGCATCAACGACAGCGGCTTCAATTTCATTTTCGATTTCCATATCTGTCTCTGTTACCGAAAATTCAACTGCATCCGTCTGTACTTCAAAAACCTCCTCTGCAGTTACCGGAAGCGAAAAAGAAGATGCAAAAAGCAATCCTGATAAAAGAAAACACATACCCTTCCTGCAATAAAAACGCATAACACAATCTCCATTCTTCATAATGTTACATGTAATATATTATAGCAAACAGCAAAGATTTTGTACAGTAATTTTCCGAAATCTGTCGATAAATTAGTCGCTTATCACAATATAAGATGTTGTTTTTTGGCAATTTTTAACAAGAAAAGCAGGTGAGTATATCCGTAAATGCAAACAAGCAGAACATACCCGCCAGTTCCAATAACAAAATAACAGGAAATCCGATTACAAAATACCAATGCCTGGTTTTGTGACGGAACAGATACATGCCGGCAATCCCTCCTGCACCGCCCCCCAGAAGCACAAATAAAAATAAAACTTTTTCTGGAATCCGCCACCGATGCTTTCTGGCACGATGCTTATCAATACCCATCAGTGCAAATGCAATCCCATTGATCAGCACAACATAAAGAATCAGCCACTTCATTTGCGTATACCATTATATACCATGCTGCTGGCGATACTTCAATGTGCGGGGCAACGCCTCATAAATATAGGCAACCATCTTTTCACTGGGCGTAAAAATCAACCGTGTTTCTCCATATTCTTCCGTAGTCAAATCTGCATAATATTCGCCTGCTCCGGTATTGTCACTGCAAAGAATCAGTGTGGCATCCGGACGTTCTTCCACATCATCCGTCAGCTCACCAAACGCCTCAAACTTTTCTGCATCCACAGAAATCAGGCGCAGCCGCTTGCGCTTGCCAATAATTTTATCCACATCCAGCTCGCCGTTTGTAAAGGTATATTCATATTCAATACCCAATCCGCTGAGAATATAATAAGCACCATAAATCACGCCTACAGTTATAGCAAGAATAATCATCCAGCCTGTAAAAACTGCCAGAAAAACCGTAATGGCTATCAGTGCAACAGCTGCAAAAATCAGCAGATATTTTTTTGTATTTTCCTGTCCGGTAGGCACCTTCTTCACCAGATGCTCTGTAAAATGATCTGTCATTGTAAAAAACTCCTTTTCTGATAAAATAAGAATATGCATAATCCTATTTTACCATATAAAATCAAAAATTTCAAGAAAAGACTTGATTTTTTTTCCCGGATTGACTATAATACTAATAGAACACTGTGACGAAGAGAGTAAAAGTCAAAATGTAATCCTCAGAGAAACACATCCCGGCTGAAAGTGTGTTGTTTACATGGATTTTGAAGTTCACTTCTGAGTGGCTCGGCTGAACCTGTCTGCTGTAGGCTGAGACGTTATGTCTGCGTTAAAGACAAGAGAGTGATGGCTCTTGGGAAATGGGTGGTTACAAGCAAATGATGTCTTGTCCTGTTTTCGGGACAGGGCTTTTTTTATGCCGTTTCCTGACAAATCAATAACATACGGCACTGCCGTGAAAGGATGATGGATGATATGAAAGAACAACTGGAAGCCATTCGTGCCAAAGCAGCTGACGAATTGTCTGCAATCAAGAATTCCAAGGCACTGGACGATCTGCGTGTCAAATATCTGGGCAAAAAAGGTGCACTGACTGCCATTCTGAAACAGATGGGCAAGCTGACTGCGGAGGAACGTCCGGTTATGGGACAGCTGGCAAACGCTGTGCGTGCAGACATTGAAGCAGCTGTTTCTGCAAAACAGGCAGAGCTTTCTCAGCTTGCCATGCAGGCTCGCCTGAAATCAGAAACCATTGATGTGACACTTCCGGGTAAAGCACAGAAAATGGGCAGCCTGCATCCCCTCTCCATTGTGGAAAATGAAATCAAGGAAATCTTCCTCGGTATGGGATTCGAAATTGCTGACGGTCCGGAGGTAGAGTACGACTACTATAACTTTGAGGCACTGAATCTGCCGCCGGATCATCCGGCAAGAGATACACAGGATACATTTTATATTACAGATAAAATTCTCCTGCGTACACAGACCTCTTCCGTACAGGTTCATGTCATGGAAAATAAAAAGCCTCCCATTCGTGTCATTGCGCCGGGACGTGTATTCCGTTCGGATGCTGTGGATGCAACCCATTCTCCTCTGTTCCACCAGATTGAAGGTCTTGTTGTGGACAAGGGTATTACCATGGCCGATCTGAAAGGCACACTGGAGCTGCTGATGAAGCGTCTGTATGGAGAGGACTGCACCATCCGTCTGCGTCCCCACCATTTCCCCTTTACAGAACCCAGTGCTGAAGTCGATGTCATGTGCTTCAACTGCCACGGCAAAGGCTGCCGTATCTGCAAGAACGAAGGCTTCATTGAGCTGCTGGGTGCTGGCATGGTACATCCCAAGGTACTGGAAGGATGCGGTATTGACAGCAATGTATACTCCGGCTTTGCATTCGGACTGGGTCTGGAACGCATTGTTATGCGCCGTTACAATATCAGTGATATGCGTCTGCTATTCGAAAATGATTATCGTTTTCTGGAACAGTTCTGATGCAAAGACCATGTAAAGGAGGAAAAACTGATGAATTTATCTATGAAATGGCTTTCTGACTATATCAAAAAGGATATTCCCACGCCGGAGTTCTGTTCCGGTATGACCATGAGCGGTTCTAAAGTAGAATGCTATGAAACAGAGGGCAGCGAAATCAAGCATGTGGTAGTCGGCAAGCTTCTGTCTGTTGTGCCCCATGAAAATTCCGATCATCTGGTTGTATGTCAGGTCGATGTGGGACAGGATACTCCCATTCAGATTGTAACCGGTGCACCCAATGTAAGTGCCGGTGATCTGGTTCCCGTTGCACTGGTGGGTGCTGAACTGCCCGGCGGCATCAAGATTAAAAAAGGAAAACTGAGAGGCGTAGAAAGCTGCGGTATGCTCTGCTCTCTGGGTGAACTGGGTCTGACCACACACGATTTTCCCTATGCCATTGCAGACGGCATTTTCCTGATTCAGGAGGATTGTGAAATCGGTCAGGATATTCATGAGGCAATCGGTCTGAATGATACCTCTGTGGAATTTGAAATTACTTCCAACCGTCCGGATTGTCTGTCTGTCATCGGTCTGGCAAGAGAAGCAGCTGTCACCTTTGACACGCCTCTTTGCGTAGAAGAGCCGTCTTATACCGGTTCCGAGGATGATATCAACAGCATGCTCAAGGTGGATATTGAAAACGAAACACTTTGCCCCCGTTATGCTGCCGGTATTGTAAAGAATGTCAAAATCGGTCCGTCTCCCCGCTGGATGCGTGCACGTCTTCGTGCAAGCGGCGTGCGTCCCATCAACAATCTGGTGGATATTACGAACTATGTCATGCTGGAATACGGTCAGCCTATGCATGCATTTGACCTGCGCTATGTAAAGGATTCTCACATCATCGTCCGCAATGCAAGGGAAAATGAAGAAATTACCACGCTGGACGGACAGGTACGGAAGCTCTCTCCGGAAATGCTAGTCATTGCCGATACGGAAAAGCCTATTGCAGTTGCAGGCGTTATGGGCGGCGAATACAGCGGCA
>JBJERF010000116.1:33865-45796 GCA_051882115.1 Ruminococcus sp.
GATACGGAAAAGCCTATTGCAGTTGCAGGCGTTATGGGCGGCGAATACAGCGGCATTATGGATGATACAACAACGGTTGTATTTGAATCCGCTTATTTTGAGCCGGTACAGGTACGCCGCACCGCAAAGAAGCTGGGCATGCGTACCGATGCATCTGCACGCTATGAAAAGGGACTGGATCCGGAAGGCTGCCTGCGTACACTGACACGGGCACTCCAGCTGGTACAGGAGCTGGGTGCCGGTGAACCCGTGGCAGCTACCATAGATGTTGTAAAAAACATCAGACCCCGCAATCAGATTCCTTTCGATCCGGCGTGGATTAACGGCTTTCTGGGGACAGATATTCCTGAGGAAACCATGGTGCGTACACTGAATGGTCTGGGTATTGAGGTCAAGGACGGCGTATGCATTTCTCCCAGCTTCCGTATTGATCTGGAACGTCCGGCAGATATTGCTGAAGAAGTGGCTCGTATTTATGGCTACAACAACATTCCGTCTACTGTACTGACCGGTGTGGCAAATGCTGCGCTGACAGCTGACCAGAAGTTCCTGCGTAAGATTGAAAATACTATGGTATCTCTGGGCTGCTATGGCATTCTGACCTACTCCTTTATCTCTCCCAAGTATTTTGACAAGATTCAGCTGCCGGCAGAAAGCCGCCTGCGCAACACCATTACCATCACCAATCCGTTGGGCGAAGACACCAGCATTATGCGTACCACAACCCTGCCGTCCATGCTGGAAATTCTGGCAGGCAATTACAAAAACCGGAATGCAAGCGTAAAGCTGTTTGAAATCGGCAAGGAATATATTCCCACCGAAGAGGGAAAGCTGCCCAATGAGCCATCCCGTCTGACTGTGGGCATGTACGGCGATTCCGTTGACTTCTTTGAGCTGAAGGGTACAATCGATGCACTGCTCCGTGAAATCGGTATTTCTGATTGTGAATATGTCCGCTGCTCTGAGGACAATACCTTTGATGAAGTATGCGCCCTCCATCCGGGCCGCAGTGCTGTGATTCTGCATGACGGCAAGGCAATCGGCTATCTGGGTGAAATTCATCCTGCTGTACAGGAAACATACGGCTTCGGCACAAGAGTTTATGTGGCAAAGCTGAATGCAACGGAAATGCTGCCAATGGCTGTAACAGAAGTAACCTATCAGCCCATGCCGAAATTCCCAGCGATTACAAGAGATCTGAGCCTGGTATGTGAGGATGCACTTCCGGTGGGTACCATGGAAAAAGCCATCTGCAAAGCTGTAGGCAAGATTCTGGAAAAGGTAACCCTGTTCGATGTCTACAAGGGACAACAGATTGCAGAGGGGATGAAGAGCGTCTCCTTCTCCATCAGTATGCGTTCCCATGAAGGCACGCTGACCGATGAACAGGCTGACGCTGCTATGAAACGTGTACTCAAGGCACTGGGTGATATGGGTGCCTCTCTGAGAGAATAAGACGCATTTTTCATAGATTCCATAAAAGCACAAAGGGACAGTTGCTGAAATGAAAAAGCAACTGTCCCTGTTTTTATTGATATTTACTTTTTGGACACATCAGAACGCATGGTCAGTGCAATCCGCTTCCGCTTCAAATCTACTTCCAGCACACGCACTTTTACCACATCACCGACCTTGACTACATCCAGCGGATGCTTGACTCGCCGGTTGGAAAGCTGCGAAATATGCACCAGACCATCCTCATGAACACCGATATCCACAAAGCATCCGAAATCTATGACATTGCGAACCGTGCCCACAAGCTCCATCCCGGGCTTTAAGTCTTTCAGCTCCATGATATCACCGCTGCGCATCAGAGGCGGCGGCAGTTCATCACGGGGATCACGTCCGGGCTTTGCAAGCTCCTTGACAATATCTTTGACAGTCGGAACGCCCACGCCTGCCTTTTCTGCAATGGCAGCATAGCCGCAGCCTTCTGCCAGAGCCGGAATTTTATCCAATGCCTTACCGGAAAGATCGGCAAGCGTAAATCCGCACTGGCTGAGAATTTTCTGAGCTGCATCATAGCTCTCCGGATGCACTGCTGTATTGTCCAGCGGATTCTTTCCGCCCGGCACACGCAAAAATCCGGCACACTGCTCAAATGCCTTTGGCCCCAGTCCTTTTACCTTTTTCAGCTGCTTCCGATCGGTAAACGCACCATTTTCGCTTCGGTACGTTACAATATTTTTAGCAATGGTCTGATTGATGCCGGAGATGTGAGACAACAGAGAAAAAGAAGCTGTATTCAGATCGACGCCAACATGATTCACGCAATCCTCTACCACACCATCCAGAGCAGATTTCAGTTCATTCTTGGGCATATCATGCTGGTATTGCCCTACACCGATTGCCTGGGGATCAATTTTTACAAGCTCTGCAAGAGGATCCTGCATCCGGCGTGCAATGGAAACGGCACTTCTCAAAGAAACATCGTATTCCGGAAACTCCTCCGCTGCCAGCTTGGAAGCAGAATACACCGATGCACCGGCTTCGGATACCACCATATAAGCCGCTTTGTGGGGAATTGTTTTCAGTACATCCGCAACAGCCGCCTCTGCCTCTCTGGAAGCCGTTCCGTTTCCGATGGATACAGCTGTAACATGGTGACGAATCATCATCTTCCGGATGATTTCCTTGCCCTGCTCCATTTTTGCACCGGCTCCCAGCGTTATGTAGGCAACACCTGTATCCAGCACCTTTCCGGTTGCATCCACCACAGCCAGCTTACAGCCGGTACGATAGCCCGGGTCTACCCCCAATACCGTCTGATTCTTCAAAGGCGATGCCATAAGCAGCTGCCGCAAATTGGATGCAAATACCTTGATAGCGGCTTCATCCGCCTTTTCTGTCAGTTCTTTGCGTACTTCACGCTCCACTGCCGGAAAAAGCAGTCTTGAAAAAGCATCCTCCGCAGCCTTTTTCACCAATTGACCGCAGGGACTTTCATTTTTCACAAATTTACGAACCACAACTGCTTCACCGCGTCCCTCCGGCAATGAAATGCTGACACGCAGCGCACCTTCACGCTCGCCCCGATCCAATGCAAGAATACGATGCCCCACCAATTTTTCCACCGGCTCCTGATAATCGTAGTACATCTGATAAGGCGTTTCTGCTTCTTCATCGGTGCAGCGTGAAAAAAGCGTACCGGAAAGCATACAGAACCGGCGCATTTGCTTGCGCAAATCTGCATGGTTCGCCATTTCCTCCGCCAGAATATCCATAGCCCCCTGCAAGGCAGCATCACTGTCAGGCACTTCCTGTTCCGGATTTACAAAGGCCTGTGCTTCCCTGTCCGGATGGGTAGATGGATTTTGTTCCATAATGATACGTGCCAGCGGCTCCAGTCCTCGTGCAATTGCAGCAGATGCCCTTGTTTTTCTCTTTGGACGATAAGGCAAATACAAATCCTCTGCTTCTACTAACGTTTCTGCATTCTGAATCTGTGCAGCCAGTTCTTCCGTAAGCTTGCCCTGCCCATCAATGGCAGTTATAATTTCTTCCTTTCGCTGCTGGAGCTTTCTCAGATACTGCAAGCGTGTATCCAGCTCACGCAGCACCTGATCATCCAGCGAACCTGTTACTTCCTTTCGATAACGAGCAATAAACGGAATGGTTTTTCCGTCATCCAGCAATTCTATGGTACGATCTACCTGCTCTCTGCGCAGTTTCAGCTCCTCTGCCAGCTTCTGATTGATATCCAAATCAACACTCCCTTTGGTTTTATTTCTTCTATTATACCCCCATCAGACCATTCTGTCAAATTACAATGCACCAAAGGTATGGTCATACGCTCTGCCCAGACCGGAACTGCTTGATAAATGATGCTCCATCTGGCGCAGCAGATCACCCGCACGGCGGATTGCCTTCTGATACAGCCCATACATACTGCAATCACTCTCCACTGTTCGGGGATTCTGCTGATCCGGCAGAAGCAGTCCCTTTGCCTCCTCATAACGGCTGGATAAACGCATGGCCGACAGAATCACTTTACGCACAGCCTTTTGCGGTACAGCCAGCAGCCGATTGTAAAAAATCATAGAACGCATAGACTGGTAGATATGCACCGGCTTGGCTGCCGGATAAAATCCTGCAATCAGCTCTGCCGATGCATGGGAAGGATGAATATGACCGCACAGAGGATGATGCATGGGATCCAGATGATCCCGCAGCAGAAGGGCACGGTCAAAAGAAGTTTCAATTTCTGCATGGGTTGCATTGCCCGTCTGAATATAGGTTTCCACATAAGGATGACAGGTACTGTCCAGCGCATAATGACATACAACACCATACAGATAGGCAACCGCTGCATCCTGATGAGAAGAACGCACCGCTGTCTCCGCAGCTGGTAAAAAGAAATCATGCCCTGTCATATCGTGACAGACATCCGCCGCACGATTGACCGAATTGGAAAGGGCAGGATGATAGTAAAACAACAAATCCGGTCCATGCAGGCCAATATCATACTCCTTTTGATGCTTTCGGATGATCTGACGGATTGAACCGGAAACATTTTCCGAAACATCGCATCCAAAACGATAATGTGTATAAGTAGACGGCATAGCAAACTCCTTTCCTGTATCAGACAGTCTCTCTATTCCACCTCATCCGGATCTCTGCACTCCCCCACTCTATCTTATCCCTGCATCAAACATTTATTCACAAAGCAGCTTCTTTTCAAGCCCATTCAGGTGCTTTTTGCAAAATCGTGCAAAGGTTCCCACAAACAGTGCTGCAATCAAGGTTCCCTCACGGACACCGGCAAGCTCATAAAACAGAATAAAACCGATTCCGGCAGCAATCACTGTACAGGATACGTCAAAAATCACCTTCATCTTTCCGAATTCAACAGCTGTACAATCAGAAATTGTGCGGACAAAGGCTTCACCCGGCAGCATCACCACATTTGCAATCATCTCAATGGAGACACCAAAACCCAGCACACAGCATCCTACAAGAAGACAGAGCAGCTGCTGCCAGTAAGCATCCGGATTCAGAGGGCTCAGCAGCAGCATAAAGCCGTCAATAAATGCCGAAAAAACAAGTGTTACCGGCAGCTGTAACAGCTCTACCGGAGAAAAACGCCGGCGCAGAAGGGCAATCTGTGCCGCTACCAGCAAGGCATTGAATACAAATGTAAACATACCAATGGTAGGAGAAAAGCCAAGACTCAATACATAAGGTACACTGGAAATCGGCGATGTACCAAGACTTGCCTTTGTAATCCATGCAACACCCAAACCATTCACCATCAGTCCGAACAGCAGAAGCATATATCTGCGGATCAGTCCCTGTTGTCTATTTCGTTCCATCCTCTCAATACTCCTTTTTCAATCCAATCTTTCTTCTATTTTAACAGCATTTTCCTTGAAATTCAATGGATTTCACCGCATTTTCAGAAAAATTTCCCATGAAACGCAAAAAGCGGCAGGAAATCCTGCCGTTTCTTTCATAATCTGCTTATATAGAAATATAGAAAAGGGCTAAGTGAAAGTGGGGGTTGTAGGGCGGTCAAGCCGGCGACAGCTCGATGCGCCTACTGCAATGCAAGTCCGGAGGTATCATATGAAAAGCTGTCATAGCTCCGCAAAAGCAAGGCTGCAAGCTTTTGCGGAGAAAGCTGCATGAGATCATCTTTACTGATGACCCACTCATAGCATACATGCAGATTCACCAGCCGATTCATCAGCTCATTTTGCTTTATCTGATATTCCTGTCTGCATACAGAAACCGGTTTCCCGTTTTCATCGTAATAATAATAACTATACACGCCGTCATTTAACGTACTATAAAAATAGTACTTTTGAAAAATCCGGTTTTCCTGCAAATAAAAACAGCCCAGATCCGTTTCACTTTCTGTATTTGAAATTGTTTTTATATCTCCGGAAAGATACAGCATTTCCTTTGTATCCGGCGCATAGTACAGAGTCATCTGCTGCCCGATATCAAAAAAGGACGCCGTTTCCTCAATCTCCCACTGATCTACAGGAATTTTTTCCAGCCTGCAATTCCGCACATGAAAAGCATTCATCTGTGTGACTGTATGCGTCTCATCATAAGAAATACTAATCAGTTCCGGACTGCCGTCAAAATCCAGATCCAAAAAACAGCAGGCATTGTACCCGTTTTCCGGCTTTTCCAGAATCCAATCATTTTTCTGCTGAACAAGCATCATCACAATATCATCCGAGGAATACACAATGTTATCTGCATTGGAATTCGGTATGGTCTGATGCTGTCTGTTTTTCCAGACAAAAATTCCGGCAACTACACTGACCAGAATACATGCCTCCAAAGAAAACAAGACGATTTGCCACAATATTTTTCTGACACGCCGGTTCAGCCAATGAGAACGTCTCGCTTCCTCCTCATCATGCGATTCTCCCGGCAATGTATGAAGCACCGGCATGGACGGAAGCTCACTCCATATAAAAGAATCCGTCTGGGATTCTGATTCCTGTAAACAACATCCGCAGGAAGAACATACAGCTGCATCATCTGTATTCTCAAAGCCGCACTTCGGACAAACCATGAAAAACACCTTCTTTCTCGGATTCACTCCGGACACAATCTGCCATCTATATCCATAGTATACCACATGCTGTATCATTTCGCAAGTATTTTATCCATCCTATCCAGGGCAACAGCATTTACTTTTTCGTTGAAAATGTTCCACCGGAACATTTTCAAGGGATACATATTTCATCATTGGAACAAGGGGAAGCGGTCTTGTCCGCTTCCCCTCGAAAAAGCTATCGCTTTTTCTCACCCCATTCCCCGTGCGCCAAAAGGATGGCGCAGGGTATTTCGCCGTCTGCGGACGGCGACCAGGGACGCTGTCCCTGGACCCTGCCAGCATTTTTTTGCAAAAAACTGCTGGACCGAAAAAAATTCTTACCTATGAAAAGTAAATGCTGTTGCCCTGCCATCGTATCAAATATTCTCTTTGATTGAAAGGTCATTCCATGAATCGCCTTTTTTCAGATGCTCAATCACTGAGAACCCTTTTCAGATGGTTCTGCATAAGATGAAGCGGGAACATTTTTTCCCAACGAATTGGAAAGGAGATGGCATGATTGAAAGATTCATTTGAGTTCATGCGGATGTCAGCTGCTATGCGGCATCATCTGCTGAACGAGGAGGCAGAAAAAACAGAAGCAGCACATGCACCGGTAAATAAAAGTGACACATCCATCCACCGTTTCCCTCTCAAAACACCCATTGGCATGGCCTATGTCCCCGTCCAACAGTGGGGGGAAACATACAAGGTTGAAGAAGCTTTTGACAGAGGAACCCTTTTCCCGGAACTGGATTTCCCCTTTGGCGGAGGT
This sequence comes from Ruminococcus sp., assembly GCA_051882115.1. Classification (GTDB taxonomy): domain Bacteria; phylum Bacillota; class Clostridia; order Oscillospirales; family Ruminococcaceae; genus Ruminococcus_C. Next base: position 41,197 of record JBJERF010000116.1, read on the forward strand.
GACTGCGGTTATGAATGAACGAAAAGATTTGCTTCGCAGCATTCAGCAGTATGACTTCGCACTCTATGAACTGCAACTATATCTGGATACCCATCCGGACTGCACGGCTGCAATGCATCAATACAGGAAGTATAAAGCCATGAAACAGGCTGCCGTAGATCAGTTTGTACGGCTTTACGGCCCCATTATAGCCGAACAATCAGATACGGAAAATCAATGGAACTGGGTACAGAATCCATGGCCGTGGGAAAAGGAGGCAAACTAATGTGGACTTATGAAAAAAAACTATTATATACTACTTACACATATAAAAAAGCGCATATGCTTGTTAAGCAGATGCGCTTTTTTATATGTGATATACTTTCGAACTTTGTTGAATACTTTCGAACTTTGTTGAATTATATTTTATTTAGCATAAACCTAAAATATAATATTTTTAAATAAAAATAAAGGAGATCTTTCACATGAACCAAACGATTCAAACGATTTTTACACAGGACGGTATATTCGTCAATTACGCACATGTCCAAAGAATCACGCCTTACACCGGATCCATCGTACATAACGGTGTAGAAAAACCGGTATATGGCTTATTTGCAGAGTACAGCGTCCCCGTTCCGAAGTCCAATGAAGAGACAGAAGACAAGACGGAAAATGCAACTGCATTGGGCTTTTACAGCAGTGAAGAGGAATTCCAAACGGTCATTGATTGGCTTTACGGATGGCTGAACGAACCAAATAACACTTTCTGCGTCTTTGAAATGCCAATGGATGGGTTCACAGAAGCAGAGAAAAAATATAAGGGGAGCCTAAATGAATAACGACTTTCAGCATGTGCTTGATCTTTGCATTCAGGCTGAAAAAATGACTAGGGCAACGCTGCTCAGTGCTTTAAAAGACTTTATGGCACATAAATCAACGAAGAAAGGAAAAACAACCTACAGCCATCTGGTGCAGGAAGCACATGGAAAGCTGGAAAGCATTGAAGTTACTGAAAGTAACATCAAGGATTTTCAAAAGGTTGCAGCAAAGTACGACATAAACTTTGCTCTGAAAAGGGATAAGTCCACGCAGCCGCCTACATATCACGTTTTTTTTGCATCTGCATCTGCAAAGAATTTCAACAAAGCGTTTACGGAATATCTTGCAGAAAAGTCACCGCATCAGCATCAATTCAACATAGAAAAGCTCCAAGGAAATGCACAAACCATCTCAAAATCACAATCACAGCAACAGCATACAAAACGGCGTGTGAAAAAGCGTGAGGTTCACTTATGAGCACTGAAAAGATGAAAAAGGTGCTGCTTTTCCTGATTCCCAGCGTCATTTTCTTTTACTTGGGGAATCGTATTGCTTATGCATGGCGCATGAGCATGCAGCTGACACTGTTTATTTCCAATTTCAGTGCCGCATTTTCTCTCTCTGACGGCATCATCAGCTTTCATCCTACGGATATCATCGTGGGATTATTCTGCGCAGCAGCCATCCATGTTGCTGTCTACATTCGCAGGAAAAACCGGAAGAAATTCCGCAGCGGAGTTCAGTATGGTTCCGCAAGATGGAGCACTGAAAAGGATATTGCACCCTACATGGATGCCAAGAATTTTTCAAACAATGTCATCCTAACCGCTACAGAACGCCTTACAATGGGGAAGCCAAGTGCTCCCAAGTATGCCCGAAATAAAAATGTTGAGGTGATCGGCGGTTCCGGCTCTGGTAAGACGAGATTTTTTCTGAAACCAAACCTGATGCAGATGCATAGCAGCTACGTGGTCACCGACCCCAAAGGTACGGTACTTGTTGAATGCGGCAAGATGCTTCAGCGTGGCAGACCCACCGGAAAAAAGGATGCAGACGGTCAACCCATTTATGAGCCGTATCGCATTAAAGTGTTTAATACAGTGGATTTCAGCAAATCCATGCACTACAACCCATTCGCCTACATATCGGAAAAAAATCGGGAACAGGACATCCTGAAAGTTGTAGATGTACTCATCAAGAACACAACTGGATCAAAAAATCAAAACAGTGGCGATTTCTGGGAAAAAGCAGAAAGATTGCTTTATATAGCATATATAGCACTGATTTTTGCAATTTTTCCGAAGGAAGAGCACAATTTTGCCACACTGATTGAACTCATCAACAGTTCGGAGTGCAGAGAGGAAGATGAGAGCTTTCAAAATGTGGTCGATCTTTCTTTTGCTGCACTGGAACAATGGCTAAATCAGCTGGATGAATCTGGAAATGACACAGTGCATGATGAAAACATGGACGAGCTGCCAGAGGATGATCCAGAAGAGGAAGAATCACCGGAAGAAAAAATCAATCATAAGGTTCTTGATGATTTCTACCAGTGTATCCATGCGGACATGCAGCTGTATTCCGATGAGCAGCGGCAGCGGCAAATACAAATCAGCAGATTTGCCTTGCGTCAATACAAGGCATATAAACTGGCTGCCGGTAAAACAACAAAATCCATTCTGATTTCATGCAGCGCACGGCTATCATGTTTTTCCATAGATAAAGTTCTGGAAATCACAAGATATGATGAGCTCCACCTTGATGAACTTGGTGATGAGCTGTCAGCACTGTTTGTAATTGTACCGGATACAAATGCGACTTTTAACTTTCTCGTTGCCATGATGTATTCCCAGATGTTTGATCTGCTCTGTTACAAAGCAGACAATAATCCGGACGGAAGCGGAAAGTTAAAGTATCATGTGCGCTGTCTGTTTGATGAGTTCGCCAATATCGGGCAAATTCCGGATTTTGAAAAGCTGATTGCGACTATTCGTAGTCGTGAGATATCAGCCTGCATTATTCTTCAAACAAAATCGCAGCTGAAAGCGATTTACAAAGATAATGCAGATACCATTGAGGGAAACTGCGATGCATCTCTTTTTCTGGGCGGTCAGGAACAGACCACACTCAAAGAACTGTCTGATTTCCTGGGAAAAGAGACCATTGATGATTATGATACCTCTGAAAACAGAGGTCAGTCTCCCTCTTATGGGATGAGTTATAAAAAATTAGGAAGGGAGTTGATGACAAAAGATGAGCTTGCCGCTATGGACGGCGACCGGTGCATTCTGCGGATTCGGGGAATTCGTCCGTTTTTCTCGAAAAAGTATGACATTACAAAGCACCCGTGTTATACGCAGCTGAAGGACTATAATCCGGAAAACCTGTTCGATGTAGGAAAATATGTACAACAGGTACGGGAACATCGCCTGAAGCTGCAAAAAAACGATGTAGTTGAAGTCTACAAATCAACGGACACAGAAGTATAAATTACAGGAGGAATCTAAATGAAAACAATCCATAGTACCAAAAACAGAACCAGAGGACTGAAAAAGCTCACGGCTGCAATCACTGCTGCACTTTGCATGGTCTATGTGGGTGCTGCATCTGTATTTGCCGCTTCAAATCTTGGCAATGCTCAGGAATTTGTTGACGGCGCAGTAAATGTTCTATCTATCGTTGTCACGCTGATCGGCGGAGGTCTTGCCGCTTTTGGCGTAGTGAATTTGTTGGAAGGCTATGGCGGTGAGAATGCCGGTGCCAAAGCACAGTAGTGATATAGAAGTTTTTTCTCCCTTAATGCAGACCGCATAACGCATCGGTTATGCAGTCTTTTTTCCATATTTGCCCGTTTCTACGGAGATCGTTGTCACCGCTACGCCAAAGCGATAGTAAATGACAATATCCTGAATGCGCTTTCCGCTGGACTTGTCAGCTTCATGGACTACGATCTTGTCGATAAGCTCGTGCATGATCTTCGGCGTAAGCTCCGTGATATGCTCGTACTTCCTGATAACATCGAGGAACGCAGTCACATCGGAGGACTTCTGTTCAGCCGTGTTGATCAGAGCGGTCAGCTCGGCAGCGGTTGCTTTGAGCTTTTTCTGTTCGTCCTCATATGCTGCGGACATCATCGTGAAACGCTCGTCCGAGAGTCTGCCGAGAACATTATCCTCATAGAGCCTTGTGAACAGCTTATCCAGTTCAGCGATACGCTTTTCAGCCTGTTTCAAAGTCTTCTTTGCTTTTGTAAGCTCGGAGGACTTCTGCCGAACGGAATTATTCATAGCGGTCTGGATAAACTCGTCCTCGTTAGCCTTGACCATTGCAAGGAGCTTGTTCAGCTCACCGAGGACAATTTCGTTCAAGACACAGGTGCGGATATAGTGGACGGTGCATTTGTCCTGTTCCTTTGCGTAAGTCGAGCAACGCATATGCTCCTGTTCAGGGCGTTCATTCTTGCGGCGGCTCAGATACATCTTCTCACCGCAGTCGGCACAGTACACCATACCCGAAAAGGGATTGACCTCTGCTTTTCTCTGCGGTCTGCGCTTATGCTTGCGAAGCTCCTGCACCAAGTCGAATGTTTCTTGCGTGATGATAGGCTCTTGCGTATTCTCGAAAATCTGCCACTCATCCTGCGGATTGTAGATGATCTTATGCACCTTGTAGGACTTCATTCTTGTACGGAAATTAACGGTGTGACCGCAGTATTCCAAGCGTTCAAGAATGTGGCAGATAGTTTGCGCTCCCCAACGGTAAGTCTTAGCATTATGCCGTCCGTTGTCACGCCCCTGCG
>JBJERF010000117.1:0-45491 GCA_051882115.1 Ruminococcus sp.
TTGGCTTCAATCTGGGTGTAAGTATTCTGAAATGCTTGCTGAATGCAGAGATGCCAACAATTCATGTGCTGCGCAGACCGGCAGAACGTCTTGAAAGAGCAATGCCGGCAGAAACAAAAACGTCAGTTGATGATGAACTGACCGCTTGCATGGCGGCAGTACTTCCCTATATGACCGAAAATCAGAAAATCAAGCTGCAAGGTAAGCTTGAATACTGGGCAGAGAGCAACAAGCAAAAATTTGACCGACTTTTCTGATAAATGAATAAACCGGAGCAGGTGCAAGCGGCTTAGCGTTTGCACCTGTTTTCGAAGAAATATGTTAAGAGGACAACAGCAGTGGAAATGCTGTACAATAGACATTGGAAAGGAAGTGAAGCATTAATGTGTGATATTCACGAGAGTTTCTGTAAAGCAGACAGGGAACGCAAACTCGTAAAAGAACTTATTGAATTGATTGGCGCAGAAAATACACGAAAGATAGTTCAGATGTATGGCGGGAACAACATATATATTCCCAAATGTGAGAAATCAGCATTTCAAAAACGTGATTATGAAATTTATCATCAGTTTCTTGCTGGAATCAGTCTTAAAGAACTTGGGAAACGCTATGGATTAACTGAAAGAAATATACGCAACATTGTGCACAATATTGAAAATGATACACAGACTTTAAGAGACCCTGAAAGAAATAAAGGAATTCGTACAGACTTTGAGAATGGAATGGCAATTCGTTCTATTGCACACAAGTATAAGTTAAGTGAGACATTCATTCGCACGATTATCGAAAACGACAAGCTGTAATCAGGTTATAAGCGCAGTGCCGCTTTTATAAAATCAACAGGAAAGGAATTGATAACTATGGCAGAAATAAACGAAAGCCAGACCGCTGGCAATACAGCGGAACCTAAAGAAACCATTGAATCACTGCGTGAGCAGCTGAACGCCGCACAGCAGAACGCTGCTGAATGGCAGCAGAAGTATGAGCAGGCAGAAGCTGACCGTAAGGCAAAGGATTACAATGACAAACTGGATAAGTTTGTAGAGCAGCAAAGACCAAGAAATGACCTTTATGCTGCACATCTTAAGCAAGAACTGACAAAGAAGAATTTGCAGTTCGATGATGCCGGCGAGCTTGTAGGCGGTGATGAAGTAATCAAAGCTATGCGTGAAAGCTATCCGGACGCATTCAGACCGAATCCGAATGAACGTGCAGTAGCTCCCACTTCTGGACGTGTACCGCAGATGAAACCCGATTTGTTCAATGCTTCGTTTATGTCTTCTACAGGTTTTCCGGAAGAAGCTACACCGAGCAGAAATACAAACTATTAAGGAGGAAATGAGAAATGGCAGAGCAGGAAGTAAATATCAATTATGCCGAAAAATACAGTGATACGATAGACGAACGCTTTAGACTGTCTTCGATCACAGACAATGCAATCAATAAGGATTATGACTTTGACGGTGTGAACACAATCAACATTTATTCCGTAGAAACAGCAGAGCTGAACGACTACAAGAGAAATGAAACTGAAAACCGATACGGTACACCCAAGGAACTGGGCAACGCTGTGCAGAAACTGACCCTTACACAGGACAAAGGATTTGCCTTTACAATTGATGCCGGTAACTACAATGATACAGTGATGGCAAGTAGTGCTGCAAACGCTCTGAAACGTCAGATTGATGAGGTAATCACGCCGACAATTGACAAGTATCGTCTTTCTAAGATGGTAGAGGGAGCAGGCACAATTTTGACGCAATCGAATGAATTGCGTGATTTTGCATATGAAGGATTTTTGGATGCAAGTACAGTGCTTACTGAAAATCTTGTTCCTGCTTCCGGTCGAATTGCTTTTGTATCTCCCAGATACTACCGTCTTTTGAAGCTGGATCCCTATTTTACAGGAAAAGCAGATAAGGTGAACGAAATCGCTGTAAATGGTGCTATTGCTAAAATCGATAATACACATATCATTGTAACGCCCAGCAGCTATTTTCCTACAGATGATATCAACTTTATTCTTGTACATCCGTGCGCAACTCTGGGACCTGTAAAGCTGGCTGAATACAAGATTCATGATAAGCCGCAGGGTGTAAGCGGCTGGCTCTGTGAGGGACGTATTTACTATGATGCATTTGTACTCAATAACAAGAAGAATGCAATCGTAGTTTCAAAGGAACAGTCCACGGAATAAAACTTTTCATAAACAACGAAGGAGGTCAACGGTATCAAGCTGTGACCTCCTTCGTTGTACAATATGCTGGATTTAAAGGTTCTTCAAATACCATTTATATGCGAATTGAATCCTGTTTTATGCACTGAAAAGCCGTCTCTTAGATTGTTTCGTTTTCCATCAAAAGTCGTTTTGATTCTACTGTGATTCTGGCGCATTCTGGAATATTCTATGAAATTCCACGGTATTCTAACATAATGCTTTCGGCAAGAAACATTTTTCAGCGGCGGTTACAAGGGGGGAAGCAGTTTTGTCCGCTTCCCCCTTGAAAAGTTATCGGTTTCATACCAAGATACTGTTACAGCACCTTGACTTTTTGTTTTTACTCATCCTCCTGACGGATATCTGCCTGACAAGATGTCACATCTATATAATTGGAAGATGGATGTGCTCCTGTATTGGCGATTAAGAGCGTATGAATCAGGCATAAAAGTCCGCTGATAATCATCAGAATGCCCGTAATCATCCAGATCCAGTTGGTGAAGAATGTACAAATCAGTACAGCTATGCCCATGCAGAAAATCAGTGCCTCCATAGCCAGAGATGCCTGCCACGGATAATGTGCTGCTTTCAGCTGAAAGGCTTTTCGGATGCCCAAAAGACCATCTGCACACAGTGCAAGACCGATACAGAATGGAATCAGCCAATCAATTGCATAATATACCAAAATCATTCCGGTACCACCGATTCCCATTGCCAGACCAGCATACAGATGTTTTGGTTTTTTTTCATAGGGGCGGACTGCAAAATAAATCACAAGTTCGATGATACAGCCTTCCAGAATCAACAGACAAATGACCAGAAAAATCTTCTGCATGAGCGCAGGATTGATCAGCATGAGAATACCCAGTCCGATAAAGAGAAAGGGTATCAGTAAATCAAAGATTTTAGAGATGCCGGGCTTTTGGTGTTTGGTATTGTTTTCCATAATCTGAACCTCTTTCCGAATCAATTATAATAAGTGATTCCAATATTTCATCATCCATCGTGCAATAGGACGTTTATTTTTTGCAATCTGATTGGCAAGATTCTGTACATAACAAACAGATTCCTGTATTTGCGCCTGTGTTGGCGGCTTTCCGCCCATATCCGCAGCAAGTGCAAGATGCAGTATACGAGCAGCACCTGCACCATCATAATGAGAATGATTGAGCATTTGTTCTGTTTTTTCGGCAAAATCCAGCATTTGCTGATTTTCAGGAACAATAGAAATTTGCTGCAACAAACGCATGAGATACATATAGATACATTGAATGGCTGCAATCGTATCCGGATTATCAAATGCACGTCTTCTCTGGTTTCGCTTGAATTGATGCAGCAAAAATACAATTCCCATGATAACAATGATACATAGAACAACAATGGCAATTTGCTTTAGAATCCGCAGGATGCCAAAGGAAGTCTGTGTAATCTGAGAAGAACCGCTTCCAATGTGGGATTGCGTTTCGATTCCGATATCGGAAGTCGCTTGAATTGTAGTAGTTGTTGTTTGCGTAACAATTTCTGTCTGTGTCTGGCTTTCTGTTACCGGTTCCTCCACGGGTGTTGTATTGGTAGCCGGCACTTCTTCCGGTGTGGAAACGGATTCTGTTTCGTAATAGCCGGGTGTCATTTCAAAGGGAACCCAGCCGTAACCATCCACATATAATTCGCACCATGCATGACCGGCAGAATCCGGAATGGTAATGGTTACTGAGCCATCTGCATTTTTCTCACCATTTTCCATCATTTCAAGTGACAGAACATATCCTTCGCAATATCGTGCAGGAATTCCAAAATACCGGGCAAGAATGGTTCCGGCGGTTGCATAGTGCACACAATATCCAGCATGGTTTTCCAGGAGAAAATAGTTTACAAAATCACGTGTAGAAGGCGTTTTGCCGGGGGATAGTGTATATTCACTTTGCTCTGCAAGATAGCTGCGGATGCCCTGAAGGATTTCCCAGTCATCGCCGCTTTGTGCAGCTTCAAGAAGTGAATCCGGCAGCGATGCATAAACTTCTGAAAGTGCATCTGTAACAGGCGCATCGGCATAGGTTTCATGAACAAAGCTGCGATAGGCAAAGTTTTCAGCAAGAGCTGCCTGTAATGCCTGGGTTGTATATGCTGAGTCGTCCAGATAAGGGGGATGCAGTGTGGTGATACGGAACATATCCTGTGTAATATCTGCTCCGATTTGCTGAAAAAAATCAACTGTTGTAGAATCGCTGAAATTAAAGCCGGATGCAGGCAGATCATATTCATTTAAAGAAAGTTCGGAAATTCTATAAAAATCCTGCATTTTTGAAAGAAGAAAAGTATAGGACGATTCCTGCTTGGTTACGCATCCTGTATCATTCTGATAAGAGCCGTTCAGGAAATATGAGGCGTAAGGCTGCAAGACCAGCTCTGTATTTTTCAAAGGCTCAATTGTAATGGTTGCATTTTCGTTGGATGTATACAATCCCTGATTGCTCATAAAAGGAAGAATCTGCGGTACACATTCGTATTTCTGAAAAAGCGTCTGGAGCATCTCCTGCTGCTCCCATGTTTCTTCAGAAATGACATCCCATTGATTGTCCTCATAAACGGAACCCGTATAATTTTTCAGATAAATTCCATGATTGGGAAGTGCACTCAGTGTAACATTTGCCACATCTTTTTCCTGATATTGCAGACTGCTTTTCATGCCGAGTTCTCGTGTATCCGGATCTTCCAGAATGCCCAATGTAATGCCAAGTTTTGAAAGGCTGCCCGGAATATCCTCCCATTGCATATTTTCAAGATCCTGCCGCAGATGATGCCGCTTTTCCTGAATGCCCGGTTCTGTAGTTAGGTGAAGCAGGCTGGCAATCCATACAGAAATCAATACAGCAGCGGTTGTAATTGCAATGGCAGCAATACCGCAGTGTGCTGCATTGCTGTATCGGACACTGCGTACATTTTGAGATGAGGCTCGCCGTTCTGCCAATTGCAATGCAAGCACACCGAACCAAGTGACAACAACAGTCAGCATAGGCAGCAGCTTCATTTCCAAGCCTTCATATAATCCGAATTCGATGGGAACAAAAGTCAGCAAAAAATAGAGCAGAAATCTGGGCTTTCGTATGACGGAACGGCTAATCAAACTGCATAAGAGCACAGAACTGCAACACAAAAACCATGTAACTGCATTTTTTTCCAGTTCCGGTGCATTCAGTTCGAAAAACTGGGTATCTGTATAATGAACTGCGCAATAATAGGCGTTATAGAAATACTTTGCACCAAGAAGAATCTGTTCTCTTTGCCAGAACGCCAGCCAACCGCCTGCAAGGAGAGGGAAATAGCCCAGCCAATGCAGCTGATTCGGCAGAAGGCTCAAAAAACATGTACTCAACGTTGCAAGAACAGAAGCCGTCCAGAAGGGGAATGCATAAAAATCAGGCTGTACCATAGAAATGCAGACAGATAGCGTACACATGCATCCTACGATAGCAAGCAGCAGAAGCAGCGGGATACGCAAAGAACGTGTTCCATATTTGGTTGAGATTGTAATGGTAGAATCCACATGGAAGTCCACGACCTGAAATCCGTTTGTACCATTCATGGATTCTGCACCTCCTTTGCGCCTGTCAGATGCTGTAAGACTTTTACAATGGATGTCTCATCTATATGGTGCACATTTTCTGGAAGGGGCTGACTTTCAGGAGGTGCTTCAGCAGTCAGAACGTGGAGCTTATTTCTCAAGAAAATATCAGATAATATTTCCATATTCTGCTGTATGAATTGAGGCGTGCAGTAATAAACAGCATTTGTACTGCGGATAGAAGTCTGTTCCGACAGTTGTGTGAAAAACTGTGCTGCATCCTGAGCCGGCGGCTGTGATAGAAGTGTTATAAAGCAGTCATTCAGCTCTGAAACAGAGTGAATTTCATTCCAGACGCTCTGCTTTGCATGAGCATCATACCAGTATAATGTCAGCGGGAGATTTTGTTTGACAAACGCCATAGAGAGCGTATATGCAGTTTCCAGCATAACATCCATAGCATCATCCGATGTGTGCGAAACCGGAACAGAATAATCCATGATGACTGCTGCACGATGCTGAATCGGATCACTGTATTCCTTAACCCAGACTGTATCCGTACGGCTGCTGAGTTTCCAATGAATTCGCTTCTGCAAATCACCGGGCTGATATTCACGAATCCGATATATTTCTGAAGGATCATCGCCTGCTCTGCATTTTGAATACAAGCTGCTTTCTTCCTCGGTTTTACTGTCCGGAACTGCAATGGGAAAGTCCAGTTCCATGCCTGTGGGAAGAATCAGAACAGCTGTTTCGGGATGCTTTCGTATTTTCCAGCTGAATAAATGAATATAATCTGAAAAACGCAGCCATTGCATCTGCATTTTTGTCATTCCGCAATGAGCAGCAGTAATTTTGAATTCCACAGTTGTTACATTTTTTGCAGGAATCGGAAAAGAAAGCTCAATGGGTGCTTTGATTTTACTCATCTGGCTGAAGCACATAATGGAAGCCACTGCTCTCCCGACGGGAAGAAAACCGGAATTTTTTACAATCAATTGGATTGCCTGAGGTGTATTCCGATGATATGTGCTGCCTGTCAGGCAAATGGATACATCCAGATGAAAGCGAATATAAAGTGCACATAAAAGCATAAGAACCGGAATCAGTAAAAGTGTGCACAGCAACAAAACGGAAAACGGACCTGAATACAATACAGAAAATAAAGCACCGGCAATAAGTAAAAAAATATAGAGTATTTTCATCCAACCGGTATGCATCATATTCTGCTCCCATCTGGACGTGGTACTGGTACTGAATGGAGAATCTCCTGAATCAGCTGTACAGCAGCATGAGCTCCTTTGCTTTGTGAACGCATAACCAGACGATGTGTAAATACATCGGTACAGACAGCAGCCACATCATCTGCCAGAACATAGTCACGGCCACGCATAAATGCCATGCCTCGTGATGCATCCGTCAAAGCAAGTGTACCACGGGGACTGATTCCAAGCAGTACAGCTGGATGCCGTCTTGTTGCATCCACAAGACTTGCAATATAATGATAAATTTTTGTACTGATCGTCACATGAGACACAGCCTCCTGCATATTCAGCAGCATTTTCGCATCGGCAACCGGATGAATGGTATCCAGGGGATTACCGTTTTCCCGGGAGCGAAGAATTTCAATTTCATGCTGCATATCGGGATAACCCATTTCAAGCTGAAACATAAATCGATCCATCTGGGATTCCGGAAGCATTTGCGTTCCGATAGAACCGATGGGATTTTGTGTTGCAATGACTGTATGCGGTTGAGGCAGCTGATAGGTAATGCCATCTACTGTCACACTGCCTTCCTCCATTACTTCCAGCAATGCCGATTGTGTTTTACTGGAGGTGCGGTTGATTTCATCGGCCAGAAACAGCTGACAAAACAGGGCTCCCGGCTGAAAGACAAACTGTTCTGTTTTTTTCTGATAAATCGAAAAGCCTGTCAAATCTGCCGGCAGTACATCCGGTGTAAACTGCATTCTTTTGCAGTCCAGCTGCAATGCCTTTGAAAAAGCGAGTGCCAGTGTTGTTTTACCCACGCCCGGTTTGTCCTCAATCAGAATATGACCTTTTGCAAGAATTGCCAAAAGCACCTTTGCAATCATAATATCCTTACCAATTACAGCTTTTTTTACTTCGCCAATAATACGGTTGATGTATTTTCCATATTCAGCTGCATAAGAATTCTGCATATAAGCTCCTTTCAAAAACGCACATATATAAGAGCGCACGTCAATATATCATTTTTATTAATTTTATTATAGCATTTTTCCGTGTGCTTTGCAATAGAAATTCTGAAGAAATCATAAAAAAATCAGGTTGGAGAAAGCAGCTTCTCCAACCTTTATTATAGCATGAAAAAATTATGATAGGATACGATTCATAAGCAATACTGCATCAAAAATGTTTACTGTTCCATCTTCATTACAATCTGCAAGCATCAGGTTCAGATCGTCTTTTCCGATGATTTTGATTAAATATTTCCGCACGAGAATTACATCCATTATAGTACATTTACCATCCTGATTGACATCTCCGGAAAGGGGAGACGCTTCAGTGGTTGTAACCGTTGTAGAAGATGATGATGTGGTGGTAGTTGCTGTGACAGTCGTTGTAGTTGTCTGTGTGGATGACTCAGATTGTGTCGTATAGGTTGTAGCAGCGGTTGTAGCAGTAGTAGTTGTAGTTGTAGTTTTAGTTGTGGTTGTGGTTGTCAACGAATTGGAAGTGCTTTCTGTATCAGATGTTGTTGTTTCAGAAACAGCGGTAGTGGTAGTTGTGGTCAGAGCTGTTGTTTCTTGGGGCGTTGTTGTAGTAGTTGTTGGTACGTAGTCATCAACGGACAATTCCGGAAAAGCCATTTCCATAATGGAATAGGGACTTTCGGGTGTATGGTTTTGATTGAACATGGCAGATCCACGCATAAAATAGGTTTGGCCATCCAGTGAATCATCCCAGGTAAGATCACATGCATACCATGCACCATCCAGATACACATAATTCCACATATGGGCAGTCAGTGCTTCTGCATTATAATTTCCCAGAATGGTCAGGCAGGGAATTCCTTCACGGTCGCATAAAATTTTAAAGGTTTTTGCATAGCCCTCACATACGGCGTTTGTGTCATAAAGCACACCTGCAATTGAATGGGCATAGGGAGCTTCTGCATGATAAGTCACGAGATCTGCAATGGACTGATAAATATTTTTGCACTTTTCATAGTCCGTTTCACCCTCAATGGCAAAGCTGTCCACTGCTTTTTTTATACTGTCACGAATTTCCAGTACTTCATCAAAATCTGTAAAATTCGGATCGTATTTAGGGGCAACGGCAATTTCTGTAATATAAATGGTATACTTGCTTTCAGATGAAACGCTGGTTTTGTATGAAATGCCGTTATTTGTCAAACTGCATTCAATTTCTGAAAAATTGATCCAGAACAGTTCCGGAGCATCCAGTGTATAGGCAATAATCCCCGGCATAACGGCACCCATGACTGCATTGACGTATTCCGTATATTCTTCCTCTGACCATTTGTCAATGTTTCTGGAATCACGATTTAACATAATCGGTTCACTCAAAGCAACTGTCAGCGTTGTATCGGATGGTGCATTGTTATATTCTGTCATTGCTTCATAAGAAATCTGGTTATTTGCATCCAGCTGATCATAAAATAAAAATCCGGATTCTGCATTGGACAAAACGGATGCAGGAACAGCATTCATATCGAGAAGTGAAACGGTTGTATCTCCTGAAAGTGTGCCTTGGTACAATACGTCATCCTCAGAAGCCAAAGCGGATATATTGGTTATGAATACCATACTGGTTAGAATAGAAATAGCAGATATCATCATTTTTTTTGCATACATAAGTATACCTCCTTGGCATGTATGACAATAATTTCTGATATTTATAGAACTATTCTATCATATTTTTATAAAAAAGTAAATAAGCAGCAGCAAATCTTACATGAATTTTACCTGCTTTTTACAAAGAATCTGCTGCTCTGTTCCTTCTATGCCGTATTACAATATGTCCCATCCATTTTCCCTGTCGGTAACGAATGATGCTTGCAATGGCGGTAATTACCCATGTAAAACCAGTAGTCAGCCATACAGACCAAACACCAATAAAATCAATTTGTGAAAGAATCAGAGAAAATCCTACACGTCCGGCAACCTCTACCAATCCATTAAACATGGCATAAACAGCATCTCCTGCACCATTGAGCAATGCACGTGTAATATAAATCATTCCCAACGGGATATACATGGAGCTGGTAATACGCAGCGCAGTTGCTCCCATCCGGATAATGGGTTCATCATTTACGAAAATCCGCATAATGATGCTTCCGGCACTCCAGACAAGCAATAAAGCCAGTACAGCGTAAACAATCACCATCCATACTGCTTTCCGGTAGCCGGATACAACACGCTCTTTCTGACCGGCTCCCATGTTCTGTCCGGTAAAGGTAGCTACTGCTGCACCCAGAGAATTAAAAGGCTGATGTACAACCTGCTCTACCTTGTCAGCAATGGAATAGGCACCGGCTGCCACTTTGCCATAGCTGTTTGCAACACTTTGCAAAACAACGCAGGACAGGGCAATCATGACATTTTGTGCAGCAACAGGAATACCGATCTGAATGCATCGTTTGATAAGATACAGATTCGGCATAAAGTGGCTGCGGGTGAAATGAAAATAAGGATTTTTCAGCAAACAGAATACAAGACATCCCATTGCAGAAAATGCCTGTGAAACAATGGTTGCCCATGCTGCACCAGCAACACCCCATGAAAATCCTATGACAAATAAAAAGTCCAGTCCCACATTGACAACACTTGCCAGAATCAGAAAAAACAGCGGTGTTCTGGAATCGCCCAATGCACGCATGTATGAAGAAACCAGATTATAGGCTGCAACAGCTACCGTTCCGCCGGTATAAATCTGCATATATGTCACTGCATCCTCCATCAGGTCAGGATTTGTTCCCATCCATGTCAAAATTGGTCTTGCTGTAAAAATGCCCAGTATACTGAATGCCAGTCCCGCCAGCATAATAATGTAGGTACAGCTGAGAATGGCTTTTTTGACAAGCTCCGTTTCACCTGCGCCGAAATACTGGGATACAAGAATGCCTGCACCCATGGAAAGTCCGAATGCCAGCGCAAAAAACAGATAATTGACAGAGCCGGTTACACCAATTGAGGACAAGGGATCAGCACCCAGATAATTGCCCACAATGATGGAATCCACCCAGTTATAAAGCTGTTGAAAAACATTTCCGATGAGCATCGGAAGTGTAAACAATAATAGTTGTTTCAGTTCATTTCCTTTTGTCATATCTTTTACGAAAGATGCCATTTTTCTATGCCTCCTGAAAATCAAATTGCATCTTATTATAGCAAGACAGGATTTGATTGTCTATATCCAAAACTGACAAAGTAAAGGGTCATTCTTGACATTTTAAGGAATGTATGCTATAACAATAAAGAAAGGGGGAAAATGAATGGAACGTTATATTCATGAGGTTATTTCAGATACCATTTATTTGCCGGTTCACTATAACATTTTTTCTGAAAATACAATGTTTGTTCCGAATCATTGGCATGCACATCTTGAAATCATCCTTCTTCTGGAAGGAAATTTGAATATATCCTCAAACGGTCAGACCCATAAGCTTTTGCCGGGAGAATTTTATATCATCAATTGCAGGGAAATTCATGAGACGCAAAGTCATTCTTATGTATGCGGATGCCTGCTTCAGATACCGCTGGATTTTCTAAAATATTATCTGCCGGATATGGAAAGCATCCGCTTCCGCACATTGTATGCACAAGGACATGCACAATTTCCGGAACTATCACAGCTGTTTCATCAGATGAATGCAGTATTTGAAAAGAAAGAGAAAGGGTATCAGTTTTTATTCAGCAGTCTGCTGCATCAGTTTCTGTACATTCTGTTTTGTGATGCAGAAGCAGTGGATGATAAAACCAGAACCAAACGGGACCAGCGAAATTTTGCACGGATTGATCTGGTTATGCGCTATGTACAGAAGCATTACGCTGAACCCATTTCATTGTCTGATGCAGCAGGTATGGTTGCCCTTCAGCCGGAATATTTTTGCAGGCTTTTCCGGGCCTATACCGGGCAGACATTTCTTGAATATCTGTGTGCTGTTCGGCTATCTGTTTTTTATGAGCTGTTGCTTCATACAAACGAGGAAATTACCGTATTGATGGAACAGTGCGGATTTACAGGGTATAAGACCTTTCGGAAGCATTTTTATCAGGTGTATGGCTGTACACCATCCGATTGCCGTAAGAAATATCAAAACGAAAGAAGTAAGGAGTGTTGTATATGAATCGAAAGAAGATCTGTGCTATTTTGATGACCGTCTTATTTTGTACTGTCTTTTATCATCCTGTGCTGGCTGCTGCGGATGGAAGCGAACTTGCAGATTCCGGCATCAATTATACAGAGTGTGTGCAAACCATTGAGAATCCCGGAGCAGGCTATACCAGCACACTTTGGTATAATTGTAAGCCCAATGATACACCGGTTTACAATCCAACAGGAAATCTGGTGCTGATGTTTATCAATATCGGTGCCTTTTCCAGCGGGTCGAATGGTACGACTGATGAAGACGGCAACTATACTGAGGGCATGGATTATGATCTGGATACGGCTTTTTTTGACGGACTGCGAGGCACTTTTGAAAATTGCCGGAAAAATGGCTGTACCATTGCACTGCGTTTCCGTTATGATGAGGTTGGAAAGTCGAATCCCGAACCGTCTACCTTTGAGCAGGTATTAAAGCATATTTCACAAATCAAGGAAAGCGGCTTGCTGGAGGAATATAAAGATATTCTTTGCTTTGTGGAAAGCGGTTTTGTGGGTGCATGGGGAGAACAGCACAGCGGAAAATATACTTCATTGGAATATAAGGCACAACTGCTGGATGCTATGCTGGACTGTGTACCGGATGATATTTCTGTAACCGTCCGGACACCGAATACATTTGCAGCATGGGCTGGTATCGAAATGGATGCACTTGGCAGCTATGTTGCTGAACCGGACAGCGATGCAGCACGGGTGGGCATGTATAATGATGGCTATATGGGTTCTGACTCTGACCTGGGCACCTATTCCGACCGTGCAGCCGCAGTATCGTGGATGAATCAGCAAATGCTTCATACCTATTATGGTGGTGAATTTTCCGGAAATCTGGAATGGGCGCAGAAATATGATACCTATTTGCCGGAAAATGCCATTCCGGAAATGTATCAGACACATCTGAGCTATATCAATTCAAATATTTATCAGTTGTATAAAGATTACACATTCGGAGAAGCATATGATGTTGCTGGTGCAGATCATTCTGCTTATTACGGAGAAACGGTTTTTCAGTTTATCCGAGACCATCTGGGATATCGCTTTGTTCTGCGTGATTCAGATTTGAGTGTACAAGTACCTCAGGGCGGAATACTCAGCTGCAATTTCAGCGTAGAAAACACAGGTTTTGCCAATCCCATCAAGCAGCAGAAGGCACAGGTGATTCTGGAACGGGATGGAAACTATGTTTACACACAGGTAGATATTGATCCTACAAAGTGGTATTCCTGCACCACAAATGATGCGCAGCTTTCTCTGAAAATTCCGGGCTATCTGGAAAAAGGAGACTGGAATCTGTATCTTCGTCTGTCTGTTGGCAAGCAGGAGATTGGCAGCGAGTATATGCGGACAGTTCGTTTTGCCAACGAGGGAACGTGGAATCCTGCATTAGGGGCAAATTATCTTGGAACTTTTACCGTAACAGATGCTGAAAATGAGGAGCAGGCTACCAATCATACATTTGTTCAGACCAACGCAGAAAAACCGGTTACAACATATCGGGGGGATCTGCTGACTGTGAATCAGATGGTCATGGTTGATGGTACATATTCCGGCGCATGTGAATGGGATGCGTCCTTACTTTATGCGCAGGACGGGGAAAATCAGCTTTATATAACAAACGATGATGCCAATCTCTATGTCATGGCAGATATTGCACAGAATGCTGTCTCTCCTGTTTATAACATCCAGATCTGGAATGAAACCGCAGACAAGTGGTACTGGATGTACTATATGCCCAATGGCTATGTATATTTCAACAATGGAGCTTACGACGGATGTATATGCAAATATATTGGGAATTGTGTAGAATTTCAAATTCCATTTGGGGATGTGATGCAGCTGGAACCGGGAACCGTTCTTTCTGCTGTGCGTGTATCCATACAGGATAGTTCTGTTGACGGATGGCCTGGCTGCGGTGATGTAAAAGGCGGTGCCTATACCATATCAGATACATTTGACGTATATACAGCATATCGGGAACTGCCGCTTGCAGAACATAGTGATTTCACAATGAGTGTACGTACATCCTTCAGCAATCCTTCTTATCAATGGTATTTGAACGATACTGCCATTGAAGGCGCAGCAGAGAAAAGCTATACCATTTCAGATGCATCCCAAAGCAGTGTGGGGACGTATTCTGTCCGCATCACTTCAGAATCCGGTACACAGCGCAACGTTTCCATTTGCAGGGTAACGGATGTTCTGTCTTTGTCGCAGCAGCTTACCGGTGATATAGACAAGGATGGCAGCATTACAATGAAGGACTTGCTGTTGCTCCAAAAGCATCTTGTGCATGCTGCTCCGCTTTCTCAGGAGCAATTGCCCTTGGGAGATCTGAATGGAACGCAGACAGTCAATATCTGGGACTGCATTCTTTTAAAGCAGATACTTACACAACAATAAAGAGTGTGATGATTCGTGGAAATTTTTATACAAAACCTTATATTCAGTCTGAATGCAACCATTCCTGTATTTCTGATGATGGTATTTGGCGGGTTTGTTCGAAAGGTTCATCTTTTAGATGACCACACAGTTCAAAAAATCAATCAGTTTGTTTTCAAAGCACTTCTTCCTGCCCTTTTGTTTATGGATTTGTCAACGGCGGATTTTCAGAAGGTATGGGATACAAAATTTGTTTTATTTTGCTTTTTTGCCACATTATGCAGTATCGGAATTGCCGTTTTATTTTCTCTGCTCAGAAAGGAACCTACGCAGAGAGGTGAAATCATTCAGGCTTCCTATCGCAGCAGTGCTGCCATTCTCGGCATTGCTTTTGTCAATAACATTTATGGAGAGGCTACGATGGCAGCTCTTATGATTGTAGGTACGGTTCCTTTATATAATATCATTGCTGTAATTGTCCTGTCACTGACTGCACCGCAGGGAGAAAAGAAAATGAACGGAAAACAGCTGATGCTTAAAACTATGAAGGATGTACTGACAAATCCGATTATTCTGGGCATTGCAGCTGGACTCATATGGTCTGTTTTGAAAATTCCCCAGCCGGTTATCCTCAGTAAGTCTGTTTCCTATCTTGGAAATATGGCGACACCGCTTTCATTGATTGCACTGGGTGCATCTTTCCGGTTTCAGGATGCAAAAGGAAATATGGGTCTGTCCTGTGGGATTGCCGGAATCAAGCTTGTGTTGTTTTGCCTTTTGTTTCTGCCGGCGGCAATCTGGATGGGATTCCGCTCGGAAAAGCTCATTGCCATTCTGGTCATGCTGGGCAGTGCAACAACCGGCAGCTGCTTTGTAATGGCACGTAATTTCGGACACAAAGGAACGATTACAGCCTGTGCTGTTATGCTGACCACGCTGTTGAGTGCATTTACATTGACGGCATGGCTGTTCCTTTTAAAAACATTAGAATATATATAACGATAAGCGGAGAGGTGCTGTATTGTGAAAGAGTGCTCCATAATGGACAGCATTATGCAGGAATACCGGAAAACAATCTGGAACCGGTTTACAAAGGCAATCAGAGAATTTCAGCTGATTCAACCCGGCGACCGTATTGCGGTCTGTATTTCCGGCGGAAAGGACTCCATGCTTTTGGCAAAATGTATGGAGAAATATCAGAAAATCGGTGAGGTGCCCTTTACCCTGACCTTTCTGTGCATGGATCCGGGCTATCAGGCAGAAAATCGCAGACAGATTCTGGAAAACGCAGACAAGCTCGGGCTTTCTTTAGATCTGTTTGAAACGAAGATTTTCACAGCAGTAGAACGTGTGCAAAATAATCCCTGCTATCTTTGCGCAAGAATGCGCAGAGGTACGCTTTATCAGGCAGCGCAGGAACGGGGATGCAACAAAATCGCACTGGGTCATCACTTTGATGATGTGATTGAAACCATTTTAATGGGTATGCTTTACGGCGGTCAGCTTCAGACCATGATGCCAAAGCTTCACAGCGATCATTTTCAGGGGATGCAGCTGATTCGCCCATTTTATTATGTCCGTGAAGATGCTATTATTGATTGGGCAGAAAAAAATAAACTGCATTTTCTGCGCTGCGCCTGCCGGATGACAGCAGAGCAGGGCACCGACCAGCAGAATGTTTCCAAGCGGCAGGAAATCAAAGAGTTGATTCATTCCTTAAAAAAAGTCAATCCGGATATTGAACATCATATTTTCCGGAGCATCTGGAATGTAGACCTAAAGCATTTGATTTCCTATCACCAAGGAGAGGTTTATCATCACTTTATGGATCACTATGATGATGTTTGATTCGACTGAATGTGCCGTGCATATTTTTCAATATAATCTACATCC
Organism: Ruminococcus sp.; assembly: GCA_051882115.1. GTDB lineage: Bacteria > Bacillota > Clostridia > Oscillospirales > Ruminococcaceae > Ruminococcus_C. The sequence goes on from JBJERF010000117.1 coordinate 16,445, forward strand.
GAATGGTTGAGTATACCGTCGTGATTGGCATCATATTGCAGGGTATAGTCTGCATGGTGCATCAGCAGCATGTTGAGAAGAATGGAATCTGTCCATGTGATCTGGTAATTTCCGTCAATATCTCCGGGCATGCATAGGATTTGCATGGTGTAGATGGTCTGTACATGATATCCTCGTGATGCTGATACGGCGTCACCCAGATACTCAGAAAACCGATCGCCGGAATCATATATAGAAAGCCGTTTTTCCTGTTGATTTACTGTGTTTACTGCAACAAAATGGCTGCTGCCGGACGCAGTGCTCATTTCCAGTATAAAAACAAAGGGCTGGTCATTTTGATTTCGGGCGCAGTATTCATATGATTTTTGCCAGCTTTCATCTGCTGTGTCAGCATAGATCGGAATCTGTTCAATGAATTGAACAGATGAGGAAAAGTGTTCGGAAAAATAAATGGCCTTCGTATAGGATGGATGGATTGCTTCGGCTACAAATGCGGTATAGTATTGATAGGATGTATCAAATACATCTGCATGTTGCAGCGGAAGATTATATCGTACTGCAATTTTTGCCAGTGCGTAATCCAGACAGCCAGTTTCATCGATTGCCGGTGTTTGTGTATCCGGATTGGCAAATTGAGTCCACGTAGAGAAAGAATCAATGGCAGGCGTTTGCGCTGCTCCGCCTGGCTCATAACTGGCAGCCGCAGAAAACAGACTGGTATAAGAAAAAAGAGCTGCGGTAAAAATGGGTATTAAGGACTTCATAAAGTACCTCCTTTTTCATAAAAGATATCCTATACCAATCATACAGCAGATATGTATCATCTGCAAGATGAAAAACATGGTAAATGAAATCGGAGAAAGAAAAATGAAAGAGGGGGCTTTTCAACGTCTGTAAAATGTGGTATAATAGAAAAAGAATGAATTCAGGACTTGTGCTGTGACTTTAATGAGCATGAGTCTTATATAGGGAAAGAGGAATGCAGATGGCAGAGCTGAATGGAATTGAGTTAAAAAGACAGGCACTTATCCATTATTTTCAAAAGTTAAATCCCCCCCAGCGGGAAACTGTATTTTGTGTCAATGGACCGGTTCTTGTTTTGGCTGGTGCAGGAAGTGGTAAGACTACGGCAATTATGAACCGGATTGTTGGCATGATTTACTTCGGAGATGCCTGGGAACAGGCTGATGACCGGATTTTTCCGGATGATTCGGCATATTTACAAGCCTATGTACAGGGAACAGCAGAAGAAGATATCCAGCGTCTGCGTGATATATTGGCAGTATATCCTGTCCAGCCATGGAATATTCTTGCAATTACATTTACCAATAAGGCAGCAGGTGAGATGAAAGCACGTCTGGCAGTTATGTTAGGCGAAGAGACTGCACAGGAGGTTCATGCCTCCACCTTTCATTCTGCCTGTGTACGGATTTTACGCAGAAGCATCTCCTGTCTTGGTTATAACCGTGATTTTACAATTTACGATTCGGATGACAGCAAGCGTCTGATGAAAAATTGTATGGTTGATCTGGATGTTTCGGAGAAACTTTTTCCACCGAAAAGTGTTTTGAATGAAATCAGTTTTGCAAAGGATCAGATGATTTCGCCTCAGGAAATGATGACAGAAGCCGGAGCTGATTACCGGAGAACAGTCATTGCAAAATTGTATGCAGAATATCAGAATCGTCTGCGTGCATCCAATGCACTGGATTTTGATGATTTAATTTATCTGACGGTTCGCCTGCTGGAGCAGTTTCCGGAAGAATTGACATATTATCAGAATCGCTTTCGCTATATTCTGGTGGATGAATATCAGGATACAAATCATGCACAATTTCGTCTGATTCAGCTGCTGGCAGGAAAGCATCGGAACTTGTGTGTCGTGGGCGATGACGACCAGAGCATTTATCGGTTCCGTGGTGCTACAATTGAAAACATCCTGAGCTTTGAACATACGTTTCCGGGCAGCAGAGTCATCCGGCTGGAGCAGAATTATCGTTCCACACAGACCATTCTCCATGCAGCCAATGATGTCATTGCCAATAATCAGGGGCGTAAAGAAAAACGGCTTTGGACAGAAGCCGGAAAGGGTGAGCCTATTACATGGTATAAGGCATCTGATGAGACGGATGAGGCGTCTTTTGTTGCAAAGACAATTGTTCAGCAGGTGAGCAGCGGCTCATCTTACCATGATTTTGCCATTCTTTATCGTATGAATGCCCAGTCCAATGCATTAGAGCGTATGTTCATTCGGAATGGAATTCCTTATCGTATTTATGGCGGTACACGTTTCTATGATCGTAAGGAAGTCAAAGATATAATGGCTTATCTGAGCGTGATTGACAATGAAAACGATGTACTGCGTTTTCACCGCATTGTAAATGAACCCAAACGGGGGATTGGTGATGCCACCATTTCGCTGATTGATGACATTACAAGGGATCTTCATCTTTCCCCCATTGAGGTCATGCGTCAGGCGGACAGCTATCCGGTGCTTATGAAAAAAGCAGCCGTTCTGAAAAAGTTTGCAGCAATGATTGATTTCCTGGCGGAAAAAGCTGGGCTCCTTCCTTTCGATGAATTCCTTGACCTGCTCCTTGATAAGACTGGCTATGCAGAAGCTTTGCGTGCACAGGGAGAAGAAGGGGAGACACGTCTGGAAAATATCGAAGAATTGAAATCCTCCATGGTTTCTTATTCGGAAGAAACAGATGAGCCGACCCTGAGCGGATTTCTGGAGGAAATTTCACTATTTACAGATGTGGATAAATATGAGCCTGAACAGGATGTAGTATTGATGATGACCATGCATGCATCCAAAGGGCTGGAATTCAACCATGTATTTATTGTTGGTTTTGAGGAAAATGTTTTTCCGAGCACACGTGCCATTACTTCTTTGGATCCGACGGATATGGAAGAAGAACGCCGTCTGGCTTATGTTGCAATTACACGTGCCAAAAAGAAGCTTTTTCTCAGCAGTACAGATCGGCGTATGCTTTTCGGTACAACGATGTACAATAGCCGTTCACGTTTTTTGAATGAAATAGATTTTTCATTGATTGAAAAGAAAGGTGAAAAAAAGACTGCTGAGACAGCACCGAAGCAAAATCGTGTCGGCGTACTTCATTCTATGTCTCTTCAGCAGCAGCTTGAAAAGGAAAAAGCAAAGCCTGTTTCTGTAAGTGCAAAACAGTTTCAAGCCGGTGAACGAGTGCGCCATAATATTTTTGGAGACGGCACTGTTTTAAGTGTGAAAAAAATGGCAAATGATTCTTTGATGGAGGTCGCATTTGATCGGGTCGGCACCAAAAAGCTGATGGCGAATTTTGCGAAAATCCAGAAAATTTCAGAATAAGGAAGCGAATTTATACAATGTACCACGGTTATACAGTAATTGATGCCCATGCACATATTTTCCCGGATAAAATTGCAGAACGTGCAACAGACGGCATTTCACAATTCTATGATTTGCCCATGAGTCATCAAGGCAGCATGGGACAGCTGCTGGACAGCGGTGATCGTGCCGGAATGGATGGATATCTGGTATGCTCAACTGCTACAAATCCTGCCCAGACAGAAGCAATCAATTCTTTTATTGGCGCAATTTGTGAACAGTATCCTCAATGTATTGGTTTTGCAGCATTGCACCCCCAATCTCCTGCATTAGAGGAGGATTTTGAAAAAATCCTGCGGATGCCATTTAAGGGAATTAAACTGCATCCGGATTTTCAAGGCTTTTATATCGATGATCCACAGGTTTATCCTCTGTATGAGATGATTCAAAGTGCAGGTCTGCCCATTTTGATGCATATGGGAGATCCGCATCGAATTTTTTCAACGCCCCAGCGCATGGCAAAGGTGTTACAGGATTTTCCAAGGCTGCGTGTGATTGCAGCACATTTAGGCGGATATCGCCGTTGGGAGGAGGCGGCAGAGCTTCTGAAGCCTTCTGACCGGCTTCGTTTGGATACAAGCAGCTGTCTCAGCTTTATGCCGCCTACAGATGCAGTTCGTTTTATCCGGAAACACGGTGCAGAGAATTGCTTCTTCGGCGTTGATTTTCCTATGTGGGATCATACGGAAGAACTGGAACGGTTCTTCCAGCTGAATCTGACAGATTCTGAAAATCGGGGAATTCTCGCAGAAAATCTGATTCAGTGGATACATTCATTCTGACAGAACATGAATAATTTACATAATAATCTCTTTTATTTTAACACAAAGTATGGTATAATGTGATTGGATTGTAAATTTCTGTCACAATGCCTACGCTATAAAAAACGAAGGAGCAAAAGTTATGAGAAAAACAAAAATTGTATGTACGATCGGACCGGCAACAGATGATGATCAGGTAATGCGGGATATTATGCTTGCCGGAATGAATGTTGCACGTTTCAATTTTTCTCACGGGGACTATGAAACGCATAAAAACCGTTTCGATCAGATTGTACGTCTGCGTGAAGAACTTGGACTTCCGATTGCAACCCTGATGGATACAAAGGGACCGGAAATCCGTCTTGGACGATTTGTAGATGATCAGCCGGTTACGATTCATGCAGGAAATACATATACGCTGACTACACGGGATGTATTGTGCACCGATGAAATCGGCAGTATTTCTTTTAAAAATCTGTCTCATGATGTAAAGCCGGGTACACACATCCTGATCAATGACGGTGTGATTGAAATGGTTGTAGAGCGTGTTTCCCGTACAGATATTGTATGTCGCATCATTCACGGCGGTGTTCTCTCTAACAATAAAGGCATCAATGTACCGGGCGTCAAACTCTCCATGCCTTATTTGAGCACAAGTGATATGAACGATTTGGAATTCGGCGCAAAACTGGGATTTGATTTTATTGCTGCAAGTTTTGTCAGCACAGCTGCCGATGTAGATTATCTGCGGAAGTACACACAGAGCCTTGGCTGGTTTAATGTTCGTATTATTGCGAAGATTGAGAATCTGGAGGGTGTACGTAATATTGATGAAATTCTCCGGTCAGCAGATGGTATCATGGTGGCACGAGGTGACTTAGGCGTAGAAATTCCGTTTGAACAGATTCCTGCTGTTCAGAAGGAACTGATTCGAAAGGGCTATCAGGCAGGTAAGCAGGTAATCACGGCTACACAGATGCTGGAATCCATGATTAGCAATCCTCGTCCTACAAGAGCTGAAATTACAGACGTTGCCAATGCAATTTATGATGGAACCAGTGCCATTATGCTGTCGGGAGAAACTGCTGCCGGTTCCTATCCGGCTGAAGTAGTCCGCACCATGGATCGGATTGCAAAGACAACAGAAGATAATATTGATTATAAGGAGCTGCATGCCACCTGCAAGCAGGAAAATCAGGATATTGCCAATGCAATAGCGCATGCCACTGTTACAACTGCACACGATCTGGATGCAAAGGCAATTCTCACTGTAACAATGAGTGGTGTTACTGCACGTGAGATTTCTAAATATCGTCCCAGCTGTCCGATTATCAGCTGTACTGTCAGTGATGTAGTATGGCGTCAGACCAATTTGAGTTGGGGTGTAAAACCCTTGATAATCGGTGAAAAGAAAAATACCGATGAACTGTTTTCTGCGGCTGTTGAAGCAGCTCTGGAATGCGGTATGGTAGAAAAGGATGATATTGTTGTTATCACTGCTGGTGTTCCGGTTGGCTGTGCACATACGACAAATCTGATGAAGGTGGAACGTGTTGACCATACGCTTCAGAAATAATGCATGATGAAAGAGAAAAAGCGAGCTGTCGCCAGCTCGCTTGCCTTACGACCCACACTATACGAAGCCCCCTGCCAGGGGACAATATGGCTTGTTTTGTAAATGAAAAGAATAAGGAGGATGTTGCAGATCTTAATGCTGCAACGTCCTCCTTTTTTCATGAATATTTTCAGAGCTTTTTGTACAAATCCGGACGCATATCATGCAGAGCCGGAAAGCTTTTGCGCAGAGTCCGGACTTTATGAGGATGAAGCTCCGCATAGAATACACCTTCCTGACTCTTACAGTCACAAATAACGGTACCATCTGGCGCAATTACCATACTATTCCCGTCATAGAATTGTCCGTCCTGCACACCCACACAATTTATACCAATGATGTACATCTGATTTTCAATAGCACGTGCAGTAAGCAGTGCCCGCCAGTGTTCACTGCGTTTTGCCGGCCAGTTTGCCGGGACAAATGCAGCGCATATATGCTTTGCATGAATACGGAACAATTCCGGAAAGCGCAGGTCATAACAGATGGCACATTGAAAGGACAGAGAATCCAGAAAAGCAGTCGGAAGATTCGTACCGCCATTGAAGAAGCGATCTTCCTGCGCATAGGAAAAAGGATGGATTTTGATGTAATCCAAAATCCATTTTCCATTGCAGTCGATAAATGCGTAGTGATTTTCACCCAGCCCATTTGCAGCCATCCGAACCCATCCGAATCCAATGGCAATTTGCTCCTGTATGGCACATTGCCTGACTGCGTCACATGCGGCATCACCATACAAAGCCGTTTGCTGTGTATCCATGGAAAATCCGGTAAAGCTCATTTCGGGGAAGACAATACATGCCGCCTGATTCTGAGCTGCCTCATGAATCATCTGTTTGGCACGTCTGAGGTTTTCCTGATACTGAAGATACTGAATTTCAAACTGACAGATTGCAATTTTCATTCGTTTCACCACGGATCCGTTTACAGCTCATTGATTTGTTGAAACATTGTCTGCATTTTCTCGTCAATTTCAGAAATGGCGTCCGCACACTGCTTCAATTCGTCTGTCAATGTAGAAGAAATATCCTGATTGCCAATGGATTTATAATGCAGCTGATGTTCCAGACTTGCCCAGAAATCCATCGCAATTGTCCGGATCTGAATTTCCACGGGTGCCATCTGCATGCCTGTTGACATGTGGACAGGCACATTGACAATCATATGAAAGCTCCGATAGCCATTGCTCTTAGGATTTTGAATATAGTCCTTGGTTTTGAGTACTTTAAAACCGCTTCGGACGGTCAGCAGATCAGAAAGTGCATAAATATCATCAATGTAACAGCAAATAACACGAACGCCTGCAATATCCATCAGATGATTACGTGCCGATTCCGGTGAAATCGGAAAGCCCTTTCGCTGCAGCTTATTCACAATGCTCTGGGGTGTTTTAATACGGCTTTCAATATTATGAATGGGATTGCGCTGAAAGCGCATGCTGAACTCATTGTCAAAAATGCTGAGCTGCGCTTTTACAAGCTCAATGGCAGAATCATAAAGATGTTCAATTTCCAAAAAGGAATAGAAAATGCTTTGCAGCTGATTTTCCTTTTGCTCCGGAACCATGTCACGGATTGCGTCCAGATAGAATTCTTTATCGTCCATATGATATCACCTCTGAATGAAGAAAGTACGGCACAATGACTGTGCCGTACAGGATTTGTTTACGGATAGAGACGGTTGATGTCCCGGGGAAACATGCTTGCCTGACGTACATTGGAAAGACCCAGCAGTTTCATAACCAGACGTTCCAGACCAATGCCCAGACCGCCATGCGGCGGAAGTCCAAATTTATGCGCCTCTAAATAATACTTGAAGTCATCCGGATTCAGTCCCTGAGCCAGCATTTTTTCAACCTGCTCATTATAATCATGAATACGCTGACCGCCGCTTGTGATTTCCAATCCACGGAACAGCAAATCGAATTTATAGGCAAGTCTGGGATCCTCACGGGAATTCATGGCATAGAAGGGCGGCTTAGAGGACGGGAAGTGTGTAACAAAGATAAAATCACAGCCAAAGGTTTCCTTTGCATACTCGCAGAGTGCAACCTCATCTTCCGGCTCCAGATCCAGCTTGTTCTTGGAACCCTTATTGCCCAGAATCTCTTTTGCTTCCAGCAGCGTTACACAAGGAATTTCTGTAATCGCAGGAACATCCGCATCCAGCAGTTCCAGCTCATATGCATAGTGTTCTTTCAGATATTCCATGACATAACGCAGCATGGCTGTTTCCATGGCCATCACATCATACATGCTGTCAATATAGCCCATCTCGAAGTCAAGACCAATATATTCGTTGATATGACGGGAGGTTGCATGCTTTTCAGCACGATAGACCGGGGCGATTTCAAATACACGGTCAAAGAATGCCACAGCAGTCTGCTTATAGAACTGCGGAGACTGATTCAGGAATGCAGGCTTATCAAAATATTCCAGATGGAAGATATTTGCGCCGCCTTCGGCACCCTGTGCAACAATCTTCGGCGTATGAATTTCCGTGAAGCCCTCCTGAAGCATAAATGCACGGAATCCATCAGCAACACCGGACTGGATGCGGAAGATGGCACGCTCATAGATGTTTCTCAGAGCAACTGAACGGTTATCCAGATTGACATCCAGAGAACAGCCCATCTTTCTGTTCGAAACCTTCAGAGGATATTCTTCGTTGGAATTGGAAATCACCTGCAAAGATGTCATTCTCAGTTCCAGACCGCCCACAGCCTTTTCATTTTCGGTTACAATACCGGATACGGCAACAAAGTTTCCTTCACGCAGACCGGTAATAGAATCCTTGCAATCCTCTGCACTGTGCACAGCTTGCAGCAAATAACGTCCGGTTCTCAGAATGACAAAGGCAAATCCACTCATCTGGCGAATCTTGTGCACACATGCCTTTACCTCAATTTCCTGACCAATCTGATTTCTTGCGTTTTCATAATCAAATTCCGGTATCCGTGCATCACCGCAAATTTGCATAATATTCTGCTTGGTATGTGGTTTATAGGCATTTTCATTCCGGTATCTTGTCAGATTTTCATCACCGGCTGCTTCGGCAACTGTATTTGCCTCTGTATCTGCTCCCTCAGATGCACCGGAAATCTGAAGCGCATGCAGTTTGCTTTCCAGCGTATCTTTTATGGTCTTTGGCGTACAAATACCACGAAGTGCCTTTGTACACTGCCCCATAAGAAAGCCGAATACTTTTGTTTCACCATTTTTGAACTGAGCCGCTGCTTCCTGATTGGCAGCCAGAATCTCATCTATTACCGTTTCTGCCTTGGCAGTATCATTTACAATGAGCATGCCGTTTTCAGAAGCAATGGTTTCCGGATCTTTACCTGTTTCAATCATCATACGCAGGATTTTCTTTGCGTCGTTCTTAGAGATCTTTTCAGCATCTGCAAGCTCAATGAGCTTTGCAAAAGTCTGAGCAGTGAACGGGATGGATTCCATGGTCAGTTCACCCAGATTGACACGGCGCAGCAGCTCCACAATGATAAAGTTGGCAATGCTCTTTGGATTGTGATAGGTTTTGAGTGCTTCTTCATAGAAATCAGATACCCGTTTCTGATTTACGATGATTTTGGCATCCTTCTCCGGCAGACCGTACTCCTCCATATAACGTTTCAAACGCTTATGGGGAAGCTCCGGAAGCATGCCCTTAATGGTGTCCAGCATTTCATCCGTAAAGTTTACCTGCAAGATATCCGGCTCCGGAAAATAGCGGTAGTCATGGGCATTTTCCTTGCTTCTCATGGAAGAAGTTTCGCCCTTGTTGTCATTGAAGCGTCTTGTTTCCTGAATGACACGCTTGCCGGCATCCAGCAGACGAGACTGACGCTTGATTTCATAATTGATGGCACGTGTAATAGCCTTGAGTGAGTTCAGGTTCTTGATTTCGGCACGTGTACCGAATTCCTTATCCTCGGGCTTCATAATGGAAATATTTACATCACAGCGAAGAGAACCCTGTTCCATCTTACAGTCACAGACACCTGCATACTGTAAAAGCAGGCTGATTTTTTCAACAAACGCCTTTGCTTCTTCCGCAGAGGAAATATCCGGTTCTGTTACAATTTCAATCAGCGGAATACCGCAGCGGTTATAGTCTGCCAGAGAAACTGCATTAAAGTCATCATGAATCAGCTTACCGGCATCCTCTTCCAAATGAATACGATTGATGCGGATATTTTTTTTGCCGGCTTCCGTTTCAATCTCCACCAGACCATCAATACAAAGAGGCCGCTGAAGCTGAGAAATCTGATATGCCTTGGGCAAATCCGGATAGAAATAGTTTTTGCGGTCAAATACAGAGAATTTATTGATATTGCAGCCCAGTGCAAATCCAGCTTTTACAGCATACTGTACAGCTGTCTGATTGATAACCGGCAGTGTACCGGGCATACCAGAGCAAACAGGACAGCATCTGGAGTTGGGACTGCCGCCGAATTCCGCACTGCATGTACAGAACACCTTTGAATTTGTCAGCAGCTCTGCATGGATTTCAAGACCAATTACAGGAATATATGAAGACATCGTTTTTGTACCTCCTGATTAAAGCTGCGGAACAGCAGCGGTAAACTGCTGCTCAAACGCATCTGCAACCTGAAGAATGGTTGCTTCGTCAAATTTCTTGCCAATCAAAGACATACCGATGGGCATGCCCTTCTGGTCATAGCCGCAGGGAGTGGAAACTGCCGGCAGAGAAGCAATATTTGCAGTAACTGTGCAAATATCCGCCTGATACATTTTTACCGGATCAGAAATATTTTCATGGATGCCATAAGCCACAGAAGGCGTTGTGGGCGTCAGAATGACATCACAGTTTTCAAAAATGCTGTTATATTCCGCAGAAATTTTCTGCTTCAATGCCAGTGCCTTGCCGTAATATGCATCATAATAGCCGCTGGACAAAGCGTAATTGCCCAGAAGAATTCTTCTTTTGACTTCGCTTCCGAAGCCTTCGCTTCTGGAATTACAGATCAGTTCGTTGTAGTTTTCACCAATCTGACTGCGATGACCATACTTGATGCCGTCGTAACGAGACAGGTTGGAAGCAGCTTCTGCGGATGAAATCAGATAGTAAGCAGCAACTGCATATTTCAGGCTCGGCATGCTGCACGGTACCAGAACGGCACCCATAGATTCATATGTCTTTGCAGCCTCCATAACAGACTGACGAACCGCATCATCAATACCTTCTGCGAAAAACTCCTGGGGAATGGCAATGCGCATACCCTGAATTGACTGTCCCAGTTTGGCCGTATAATCCATGGTATCACATTTGGAAACTGTACCGTCATGCGGGTCATAGCCTGCAATGGCATTGAGAATCAATGCACAATCGTATGCACTTTTTGCAATGGGACCAATCTGATCCAGAGAAGAAGCAAATGCAACCAGACCGTAACGGGATACTCTTCCATAAGTTGGTTTCAGCCCTGTTACGCCGCAGAATGCAGCCGGCTGACGAATGGAACCGCCTGTATCAGAGCCCAGTGCAGCAGCAGCCAGAGAAGCGGAAACGCAAGCTGCCGATCCACCAGAAGATCCACCGGGTACACATTCTGTATCAAAAGGATTGCGTGTCTTTGCAAAGGCAGAAGTCTGTGTAGAGCCGCCCATTGCAAATTCATCCATGCTGACTTTTCCCAGCATAACAATATGCTGAGCATTCAGCTTTTCCATAACTGTTGCATTATAAGGGGGGACGAAATCCTCCAGCATTTTAGAAGCACATGTTGTGCGGATTCCGTCCGTACAGATATTATCTTTGATTGCCATGGGAATTCCGCAGAGCGGAGATGCATTACCTGCATCAATCAGCTTTTGTGCTTCAGCCGCCTGCTTGTATGCGTTTTCCTCTGTAACAGTAATATAGCTTTTCAGAACAGGATCGTATTTTTTGATTCGTTCCAGATAAGCCTGTGTCATTTCCTGCGCAGAAATCTGCTTGGTATCCAGCAGCGTGCGCAAATCACGGATTGTGTATGAGGTCAGTTCCATATCCTTTCAATCAGCTGTTATTTGATAACAGACAGATATACTCCTTTCAATAATTTATTCAACAACCTTCGGAACGACGAAGCAGTTCTCATCGTTCACAGCGTTTTGCAGAATTTTTTCCGTAGGGAAGCTGTCTGCCTTGATATCTTCACGCAGATCATTCAGATAGACGTTTTTATTGTCAGCCACCGCATCGTAAGTGATGTCAATTTCCTTTACTGTGTCCATGATTTTAATGATATTTGTCATATCCACAGTGAGCTGTTCCATTTCTTCCGGCGTGAAGTGGAGTTTACCAAGTTCAGCCAGATAAGCAACCATTTCCAAATCCAAAGTTCCATACCTCTTTTCCACTGCGGCTCAGAGACAAATTGCTCTGCCGCAATAATCATTCGTTCTATTATACCACACTTCCAATTTATTTGCAAGTTTTTTCTCATGAATCTTACGAAAATTCCATGCATAAGAAAATTTTTTGGAATATGACTTGATTTTTGACTGGTAATTCAGTATAATGTTAGAGTGATATTCTGTGATAGAGGAGGACGACTATGCTGACATTTTCTAAAATGCATGGTATCGGAAACGATTACATCTACATCAATTGTTTTCAGGAAACCGTTACTGAACCGGAAAAGCTGTCTGTTTTTATGAGCAATGTCCGTTTCGGTGTGGGTTCGGATGGTCTGGTTTTAATTCTTCCATCTGAGGCAGCTGATTTTAAAATGCGCATTTTTAATGCAGATGGTTCTGAAGCAATGATGTGCGGCAATGCAACACGCTGCATTGGCAAATACGTTTATGACATGGGTTTGACTGACAAAACAGAAATTTCACTTGAAACCAACTCCGGCATTAAGCATCTGAAGCTTTACCTTGGTGATGACGGTAAGGTGGCAAATGTACGTGTTGACATGGGCAAAGCAATTCTCAGGCCACGGGAAATTCCAGTTCTTTCTGATTTGGAACGCTTTGTGGCACAGCCTGTAACAGTAGACGGCAGCGTTTACGAGATGACCTGCGTTTCTATGGGCAATCCCCATGCTGTTATTTTTGTGGACGATGTGGACAGCCTGAATCTGGAACAAATGGGTCCGCATTTTGAACATCATGCGCTGTTCCCGGATCGTGTCAATACAGAATTTGTACGTGTGATCGATGACCATACGCTTCAAATGCGTGTATGGGAACGGGGCAGCGGAGAAACCTTTGCCTGCGGAACGGGTACATGTGCATCCGTTGTGGCTGCGGTTTTGAATGGCTACTGCAAAAAGGAAGAGGAGATTCTTGTTCATCTGCGGGGCGGTGATCTGCGGATTATCTATCATGAGGATGAATCTGTAACCATGATTGGTCCGGCTACCTACGTGTTTGAAGGAAAAATAGAAGTGCCTGCCTTGTAAGCATCATGTGCGGTGAGAGGCTGAATGTAAAGGAGAGGGTAATATGCCTACGATTAATGAAAATTTCCTGAAGCTTGAAAAAAACTATCTGTTCATCAATATTGCAAAAAAAGTGAACGCATATCTTGAAAAGCATCCGGATGTAAAGCTGATTCGTATGGGAATCGGTGACGTGACACTTCCCATTGCACCGGTTTGTGTGGAAGCAATGAAAAAAGGTGCGGATGAGATGGGGGTTAAAGAAACCTTCAGAGGCTATGAGGACAGCGGTTCCGGTTATGACTTCTTAAAGCAGGCAATTGCTGATTATTATGCCGGTTATGGGGTTTCTCTGGATCTGAACGAAATCCGTGTCAATGACGGCGCAAAATCAGACTGCGGTAATATTGTGGATATTTTTGGAGATGATAATGTTGTTCTGATTACGGATCCGGCATATCCGGTATATGTGGATTCCAATAAAATGAGCGGCAGAACCGTGCTCTATGCAGATTCCAATGAAGAAAACGGATTTGCGGCTATGCCGGACTATGCTGTGCATGCAGATCTGATTTATCTTTGCTCTCCGAACAATCCCACCGGATCTGTTTATACAAAGGAACAGCTTGCTGTTTGGGTGGATTACGCAAAGAAAAATCAGGCAATTATCATTTATGATGCAGCCTATGAAGCATTTATCACACAGGAAAATATTCCTCACAGCATTTTTGAAATTGAAGGCGCAAAGGAATGTGCCATCGAAATGTGTTCACTGTCTAAAACAGCCGGATTTACCGGTATGCGCTGCGGATATACCGTCATTCCCAATGAGCTGACTGTAACAGCTTCAGACGGCACCGTTGTTTCTGTTGCACAATTATGGGGCAGACGGCAGGGCAGTAAGTTTAACGGTGTTTCTTACCCTGTTCAGTGTGCGGCTGCGGCAGTATTTACAGAAACCGGTCTGAAGCAGATTCGGGAAAACATTGCCTATTATCAGGAAAATGCATCCATCATTGCCAAAACCATGGATGAGCTGGGCATCCGGTATACAGGCGGTATCAATTCACCGTACATTTGGCTGAAGTGCCCGAACAATATGTCCAGCTGGGAGTTTTTTGATGAACTGCTTGAGAAAATTGCCGTAGTAGGCACACCCGGTGAAGGATTCGGAAAGAATGGAGCTGGTTGGTTCCGTTTGACCGCCTTTAATGATCGGGAAAATACAGTGGAGGCAATGGAACGTCTGAAGACGCTGCTGTCCCGCTGAATATATATTTTAAGGAGGCACCCTCATGAGAGCGGTAATTACAGTAATTGGACATGACAATGTTGGAATTTTGCATAAGGTAAGCGGTGTATGCGCAAAGTACCATGCAAATGTGCTGGAGGTTACACAGAGTGTACTTCAGGAAATGTTTGCGATGATTATGATGGTGGATATCTCTGATATGAATGCCGATTTTGCAAAGCTGAATGATGAATTGACCGAACTGGGCACAGAACTGGGTCTTTCTATTCATACCATGCATGAAGATATCTTCAATGCAATGCATCGTATCTAAGGATTCTATACATACAGGAGTACATGTCAATGAATAATTCTATGTTTAACGCAACGGATATTCTGGAAACCATCCGTATGATTCAGGATGAGTGTCTGGATATCCGTACTATAACCATGGGTATCTCTCTGCTGGATTGCATTGATCCGGATATAGGGAAAGCCTGTGACAAGGTTTACGATAAAATCACCCGAAAGGCAGAAAAGCTGGTAGAAACCGGTGAAAAAATTGAAAAGGAATATGGGATTCCGATTATCAATAAGAGAATTTCTGTAACACCCATTGCCATGCTGGCAGCAGCCTGTCCCAATGACAGCCCCATTCAGTTTGCAAAAGCTTTGCAGCGGGCAGCTGAAACCTGCGGTGTCAACTTTGTGGGTGGTTATTCTGCATTGGTGCACAAGGGCTTCAGCGCAGGGGATGTTGCTTTGATTCGTTCGATTCCGGAAGCTCTGGATATTACAACCAGACTTTGTTCTTCTGTGAATGTAGGCTCTACCCGAAGCGGTATCAATATGGATGCTGTTAAGATGATGGGGGAAGTAATTCTGGAGTCTGCAACCATTACAGCAGACAGACAGTGTGTAGGTCCGTCTAAGCTGGTTGTATTCTGTAATGCACCGGAGGATAATCCTTTTATGGCAGGCGCATTCCATGGCGTTGGTGAATCTGATTGTGTAATCAATGTAGGTGTTTCCGGACCGGGTGTGGTACGTTCTACCATCTCCAAATATCCGGATCTGACGCTGGATCAGCTGGCTGATATTATCAAAAAGACGGCATTCAAGATTACCAGAATGGGTCAGCTGGTTGGTGCAAAGGCTTCCAAAATGCTGAACGTGGAATTTGGCATTGTAGACCTCTCTCTGGCTCCTACGCCGGCTGTAGGGGATAGTGTTGCGCATATTCTGGAAGCAATGGGTCTGGAAACCTGCGGTACACATGGCACCACTGCTGCACTGGCAATGCTGAATGATGCTGTCAAGAAGGGCGGCGTTATGGCTTCTTCCAATGTAGGCGGTCTTTCCGGTGCTTTTATTCCGGTTTCGGAAGACGCTGGTATGATTGATGCAGCAGTGGACGGTACACTGACGCTGAGCAAGCTGGAAGCAATGACAGCCGTCTGCTCGGTTGGTCTGGATATGATTGCTATTCCCGGCGATGTGGAAGCAACGACAATTTCTGCAATCATTGCGGATGAAATGGCAATTGGTATGGTCAATAATAAGACCACCGCAGTTCGTGTCATTCCTGCCATTGGTATGAAGGAAGGGGACATGCTGGAATTCGGCGGTCTGTTTGGCAGTGCACCAGTAATGCCGGTGAATCGGAAGTCCTCTGCACGCTTTATTGAACGGGGCGGACGTATTCCTGCTCCCATGCACAGCATTAAGAATTAAGAGGTGACTTTATGCAGCAGTTGTATGCCGATATCGCTATGATTGGCGGAGGGGCATCCGGTCTTGCTGCTGCAATTGAAGCGAAACAATACGGCGGTACAAACTGCCGTATTGTCCTTTTGGAGAAAAACGCCCGGCTGGGAAAGAAGCTTCTTGCAACTGGCAACGGCCGTTGTAATCTCGGCAATATTGATGAAAAACAGCGTATGTATTATACCGGGTCCTGTGCGGCTTTGGTAGAACCGCTGTTTCATCAGTTTGAAGGCTCTGAAGCTTTTTTCAAGTCACTGGGCGTCATATGTAAAGCAGACAGCGGCAGATTGTATCCATATAGTAATCATGCCGCTTCTGTTTTAGATGCGCTCCGCTTTCAATTGCAGGAGCTTCAGGTAGATGTACAGACAGATACATCCGTTTTATCCATGGTGCATGATGATTCTGCGCTTTGGCATTTGCAAACCAACCATACAGAAATCATAGCAAAATATGTGCTTGTTGCCTGTGGGGGGCATGCTGCACCCAGTATGGGAACAGACGGCAGTTTTTTTGCTGTGCTTCAAAAAATCGGGCATACGGTCGTTCCCATTTCACCTGCCTTGTGTCCGATTTATACAAATCCCACTCAGCTCAGTGGATTAAAAGGCATTCGTGTTCTGGCAAAGGCATCGCTTTTCAGTTCTGCCGGCCGTCTCGTTCATTCCGATTCGGGCGAGGTGCAGCTGACTGAACAAGCATTGTCCGGAATCTGTATTTTTAATCTTGCTGCTTTTGTACGGGAAGAGGGGATGACCATTCAGCTTGACTTGCTGCCTTATCTATCTGCCTATGAGGTAACAGATCTTCTGTGGGAAATTTATGCACAGCGTTCTCAATGGCATATGGAAGATTTTCTGTCAGGTATTTTTCAGAAAAAGATGTGTCCAGCCTTGTTTCAGGCAAGTGGAATCTCTGCTGCTATGGATGCGCCGGTTTATTCTTTATCTCCTTATGATATGGAGCAGCTTGCCCATACCATCAAAGCCTGGACGTTTCCCGTGGTACATCTGGGTTCATGGAGTACGGCACAGGTGACTTCCGGTGGAATCCCATATCATGAGATAGATGAACAGCTTCAGTCCAGACTGCATCCCAATCTGTATTTTGCAGGAGAGGTATTGGATATAGCAGGTGCATGCGGCGGTTTCAATCTGGCATGGGCATGGTGCAGCGGTGTTTGCGCAGCACGGGCAATTGTTGAACATTGGAAAGGAGATGCAGGCAGTGATTAAACTATCCAATTTATCTGTACCGCTTCAAGATGTAGAAAAGCCGCTCAAAACCCTTGCTGCAAAAAAATTAAAGATACAAGCATCTGATATCATCCGGATTCAGTATCTCAAAAAATCCGTGGATGCACGAAAGAAAAATACCATCCAGTTTGTGCTGACTCTTGCTGTTACGGTGAAAAATGAAGCATATTTATTGAAAAGATATGCAAATGATCCGAATATTTCTTTGTATCAGCCTTACACCTATCAGATTCCAAAGGCTCCGGTTACAAAAGAACGACCGGTAATCGTTGGTTTCGGACCGGCTGGTATGTTTGCCGGTCTGCTGCTTGCCAAAGCCGGACTGCGTCCGATCATTCTCGAACGGGGTGCTTGTGCAGCTGACCGAAAAAAAGCAGTTGAACTGTTTCAGACTACAGGAACGCTGGACTGTGAAAGCAATATACAATTCGGCGAAGGGGGAGCGGGTACATTCTCTGACGGTAAGCTGAATACTGGTATTCATGATCCACGCATTCAGTATGTGCTGGAAACCTTTGTAAGCCATGGCGCACCGGATGACATCCGATATGCAGCAAAGCCTCATATCGGCACAGATTATCTCATACAGGTTGTGCAAAATATTCGCCGCACAATACAGGAACTTGGCGGGGAAGTGCGGTTTGGCGCAAAATTCTGCCGTTATGAAACAGATGCGCAGGGACGGCTTGCCGAAATTCATTATATACAAAAAGGGGAGACGCATACGATTTCAACCCGGCATTGTATACTGGCAACTGGTCACAGTGCACGGGATGTTTTTCGCATGCTGAAGCAGGCGAACGTTTCTCTGACGCAGAAAAACTTTGCCACGGGTGTCCGGATTGAACATTTACAAACAGATCTGGATCGCTGCATGTATGGTATCCATGCAGGACATCCGGCATTGCCTGCTGCGGATTATAAGCTGGCTGTTCATTTGCCAAATGGACATAGTTTATACACGTTTTGCATGTGTCCGGGTGGGGAAGTGGTGGCATCTTCATCTGAGCGAGAACGTCTTGTGGTCAATGGTATGAGCAATCGTGCACGGAACGGGAAAAATGCCAATAGTGCATTGCTCATAGGAATTTCTCCTGATATGCTAAATTCTGCTGATCCACTGGCTGGCATGCTTTTACAGGAAGAACTGGAACATAAGGCCTATCTGGCGGGCGGCGGAAACTATGCTGCGCCGGTATGCCTTGTAGGTGATTTTTTGAGAAAAAAGGTTTCTTCATCATTTGGTAAAATTTTACCATCTTATCGTCCGAATGTGCATTTTGCATCTCCGGATGCTTATTTGCCGGAATTTATGACAGAAACATTACGTCTGGGAATTCCGGCTATGGGGCGCAAACTGCCTATATTCAACCAGCCGGATGCCATTCTGACTGGTATGGAAAGCCGCAGCTCTTCTCCGGTTCGTATTGTAAGAAATCAACTGTATCAATCTGTCAGCATAGCCGGACTGTATCCATGTGGAGAGGGTGCAGGTTATGCTGGCGGGATTACGTCAGCAGCCGTAGATGGATTGCGCTGCGCAGAAGCATTGATTTTATCTATGAAATAACCCCTGGGAAAGGGGTATATCCAATTGCACCAAATACAAATTTGGTGCAATTGGAAGGAGTTTTTTTGAGAGGAGAGACGATTTTGCAAATTGACCGAACCGAATGTCCGGAGTTTTTTTTGGACTACATTTTATATATTACAGTCACCAAGGGTTTATCCAACCGAACCGTACAGGAATATTATCTGGATGTACGGCTGTTTTTAAAATACCTGCGCATGATGAACGACCCCAAATACATGGACACAGATAATTTACAAAATGTATCTATTAAAGACATGCCTGTCTCCATGCTCAATCAGGTTCAACTGCAAACCATCTATGAGTTTCTCTTTTATATTAAAGAAGAACGTGAAAATCAGGAACGTGCACGTGGAAGAAAAGCTTCATCCCTGAAAAGCTTTTTTGGATTCATGTATCATAATCAGGGCTATATTGACCATGATCCTACTGACCGGTTGGAGCTGCCCTATCCAAAAAAATGCCTGCCACGGTTTCTGACACTGGAGCAAAGCAAAAGACTGCTGGAATCCATTGACACATCATATTTTGAACGGGATTATTGCATCATTGCATTATTTCTGAACTGCGGAATTCGACTGAGTGAGCTTGTCAATTTGAATACAACGGATTTATTTTTAAAAGAAAATAAAATGTGTGTACTGGGTAAAGGCAATAAAGAGCGAATCGTGTATCTGAATGATGCGTGTATGAATGCCCTTGAACAATATCTGGCTGTTCGAAGACAGTTGGCAAATGAAACGACCGGACGTGCACTGTTTTTGAGCAAACGGCATACACGCATCAGCAAACGCCGTGTTCAGCAGATTGTAGAAAATGCACTGACAGCAGCCGGTTTAAACGGATTGGGTTATTCCACGCATAAGCTGCGGCATACTGCTGCTACCCTCATGTACCAATATGGTCATGTGGATGCACTGACGCTCAAAGAGGTTCTTGGGCATGTCAGCACCTCTACAACTGAGATTTATACCCATCTGTCGGATGAAATTGTACGGGAAGCAACGGAAAGTTCACCGCTGGCGGATTTCAGTGCACCGCCTAAAAAAACGGATGCTCCGCAGAATCACGAAAAAGCAAAGGACCTGTCAGAAAATACAGAAGATACAAAAAAAGAGCAGAAGGAGTAGCCTCTCCCCTGCTCTTTTTTTCTTTAGAACCTGTTTCGTAATAATTTTATTGCACAGTTTCAGTAGATGTTTCATTGCTTTCTATTGCAATAACACCTAACTCATATTTTTTGTTGAGAATTTTGCGAACGCTTTCATCAATACGTTCTTCGGAAATTCTCTCCTCTTCCACAGCAGTCCGGACGCCATAGAAAGCGTTGGATAAATCATACGGCATCAAAATTATATCAACACCTGCCTGAATTGCTTGAACAGCAGCATCCCCTGGCATATAATTTTCGGTAATTGCTCTCATACTATGAGAATCTGTAATCACAAGTCCTGTAAAACCAAGTTCTTCTTTGAGCCAATCTGTAACAACGGTTTCTGATAAGTCACCTGGAGCATCATCGAGAGCAGATGTTATAATCTGATGTCCGACCATGACAAAATCGGCACCAGCTTCCATTCCGCCCTGAAATGCAACAAATTCTGTTTCAGACAATTGTACATGTGTACGGTCAATGACAACGCTGCCATTATGAGTATTTCCGGTACCTGCTCCAAGTCCGGGAAAATGCTTCAAAGTAGAAGAGATGCCTGTTCCCTCTAATCCAAGCACAAACTGTGCTGTCATATCAGATACAACCTGTGCATCACTTGAGAAGATCCGACTGCCCAGCTCATTCTCCGAACTGATATCTACATCTGCAACTGGTGCAAGATCCAGATTAAAGCCAAGTTCCCGGAGACTGCTGCCGATGGTACTGCCAAGATTATAAACGCTGTCATAATCCAGATTGGTACCATAATACTGCATATCATAGCTGATGTAAGTGCCCAGTTTTTCAGATACACGTGCAACAGACCCGCCTTCTTCATCGACGGCCAGCAATAATCCAATGCCGTTGTTTGCATCCTGTGCATATTGCTGCGTGCGTGTCAGCATATCATGTGTCTGATTCCAGCTTTCCAGATTTTGAGAAAAGTAAATCAGACCGCCCACAGGGGTTGATGCCAAAGCCGATTTTGTAAGATCCCCTGCCTCTGTCACATTTCCGCTGAAACCAGTCAATGCTTCCGGTGTTACAACAAACATCTGATAGATTTTTTCATCTAATGTCATATTGCTGAGCAGCAATTCCACAGTTCCAAAATCGGTTTCTTTGGTTGTACAGGTAGTTCCGCTTGTTATACTTGGTTCGCTTGTTTCAACAGGCACGGATGTTGTAACAGATACATTTTCTTCAGTACTTGATTCTGTTGCTGTTATTGTTTCGGTTGTGTCAGTTTTCAGAGAATCGATGGTTTGTCCGCTGCATCCGCACGCAATCATTGTAAAAGCTGCTGCCGCAAGAAAAGATATTTGCATTTGATACTTCATAAAATCGCCTCATTTGCTTGAATTTGCGCAAGAGAATACAATGATTATAACAGAATCGGCCGTTTTTGTCAACCCGGTTGTTTTTTTCTGGCAAAAATGACAACTTTACAGATATGTATAAGGTCCGCATGCGAAATCCAATTCCTGCGGACCTTCCATTCTGCTGGATTTACAGATCCTGTAAATCAGCAGCAGTCATATCATTTTCAACATTGTCTCTTGCAAGATCGTTATCAATGACTGGATATACATCCGAAATGGGCTTTTCCTTTTTGGCAGTAGAATGGGGTGCTGTATGATAGACCTTCAAGGATGGTGCATGCGTACCAGCAATAATCGGATTCACATGCACATTTCCATGCTTTGCCTTTCCCTGAATTTCAGGAACGGCAGCAGCTGTATTTTCAGGCTTTGTATGCGTAACCTCAGGACGCTTCATGCCTTGTTTTGCCACTTTTTATCACCTCGGAAATAGTATGCCCGATTTTCTGATGGATACACCAGTCACTTCAAATTTCCATTGGCAGGATTGTCCAGTACAGTTCCATCCTCTGAAAAACGGGAACCATGACAGGCACAATCCCAGGAATGCTCTGCACGATTCCATTTCAAAGCACAGCCCAGATGCGGACAGCGTTTCGGAGAAGGCGTCAGCAGATTCTTTACAGCTTCAAAGCCGTTGAAAAACAGCTGGGGTTTCAGAATACTCCTGGATGGACTGAAAATTTCCGCAAAATCATTTTTTACGCCCATAACCATATCGCTCAAAAGCATAGCAGACAGCATAGAACCTGTCATGCCCCATTTCTGAAATCCACTGGCAGTATACAGATGAACGGTATGTTTGGAGTATGGACCGATATATGGCATATGGTCAAGACTCATGCAATCCTGTGCCGCCCAGGAATAGGCTTCTTTTGCATACGGATACGTTTCCCTTGCAAAATCCCGGAGCACACGCCAGCCGCCGCCTTTTTTTCCAGTCCGGTGCGCACCCCCGCCCAAAAGCAGGAAATTCTTGTAATTTCGGAAAGAAAGTCCGTTCTGATTTTCATCTGCATACATGCCCTGCACATCCTGTGCAGGGCTAAGCGCAATTACATAGGAACGATTCTGATACAGCTTCAGAAAATAACTGCCATGTTTGTTGAGAAATGGGAAATGCGTGGCAACAATGACATGCTCAGCTCTGATTTTACCAGAATCTGTTACGGCTGTAATACCTGTGGTTTCATGGGCAAGGGCACGAACAAAAGTATGCTCATAAATATGCAGGTCTTTTGCAATACCAGCCAGAAATCTGAGGGGCTGAAATTGTGCCTGATCCGGAAAGCATACAGCTCCGGCTGTTTGCAGAGGAAGCGGCAATGCTTCGCAAAATCTTGCTGGATACCCTATTTTTTCAAGTGCTGTAAGTTCCTCTTCCAATTTGCGGCGATCGTTTTGCGTATACACAAAATGATCTTTTCTTTCATAATGACAATCGATCTTCTGACAGAACGCTGCATATTTTTCAAAAGCCATCTGATTGGCCATCAGATATCCCTGCGCAGTTTCTATACCATAGCTCTTGAGAATCTTATGATACAGCAATCTATGCTGAAAAGTAATTTTTGCAGTTGTATTTTGTGTAGTTCCACTGCATATACGGCTTTTTTCTGCCAGAACATAAGGTATTCCCTTTTGATGCAGAAAAAAAGCCGTAAGAATACCGGTGATTCCGCCTCCGATAACCAAAACATCTGTTTTGATTTCATTTTGCAAAGTTGGAAATTCCGGAAGTGCTGCATCTGCATGCCATAATGATTTCATATTCACACACCTGCTCTCAAGTTCCAATCACCCATAGCCTGAATGTATTGTTGCTGAACAGCTGTGTTTTATGCATCATGTCAAGAAAAAAAGCAATTCTTTCAAATGGAAAGTTTACCGCAAATCAATTCCTTGGGAACCGTTTCTGCCATACGCTGATAAGCCGATATGCTGGGATGCAAATGGTCGCCGCTGTCAAAGCTTTCTGCAAATGCACTGGGATGTGCCGGATTGCAGACCGCACGGTCAAAATCAATGCATCCGTCCGATTCATGTGTTGTACGAATCCATTCGTTGACCGTACAGCGCAGTTCTTCCCGGAAGTCCCCATAGGTACGCCAGCCTTCAATGGGAAGCAGTGTACCCAGATAGGCTTTCAGACCATATTGTTTTGCAATATGCAGATATTGCCGTAAACCGTCAATCATTTCCTCCGCAGTAGGCAAATCACTCCATGGACGAAATGGATTTACATCCGTTCCCACCGGATGGATGATGTCATTGATACCATGCTGAATGATAATCGTATCTGCACCGGACACCTGCACTTCTCTTGGAAAGCGAATGGCACCCTTCAAGCCATAGGAATCATAGGTGATATTGTCATACTGACGCAAAATGCGTGTACCGCTGGCTGCCTTGCGTACAATAGAAGTGGTGCCGTCTCCGATTTGCAATGTACGCTCCATCAGATAATCCGGCCATGCCTGTGCTGTGATAGAATCGCCGTAACAAATCACGGCATGGCATGTTTCATCGGTCAAGACATCGATATCACTGAGAAAATAAAACCAATTGGTTTTGTTGGAAAGTTCTGCCGGCAGTGTGTCCTGCTCGGTATAATTGCCTACAGCAAAGAATCCCTTTGAAAGCGGCCCGGTAATCAGGACAGCCGAGCGCATTTCCGTAAAATCGGCAAAATACAGACTGACGGCAATCTCCTCACCTTTGTGCACAGAAAAGGAAATCGAATCGCTGGTCACGGTCTCACCTGCCGGAATGGTAACAGAAGCAGCTCCGCCAAATGAAACCGGCGTAATGGTTTCCTGTAAAACCGATGAGCTGCCGCTGGATCTGGCAAGCGTGACAGCCGTTACAGTAACAGCCTCTGTACCGCAGAAATTATCCAGCTTTATGCGCAGGGCACTGCCGGACAGAAGCATTTTCACCGGATAACGCAGCGTCAGATTTCTGGCATAATTTTCGGGACGACGCTGTGCAATAGAAATGGCATTTCCCCACGCTGCCACCCATTTTTTCCCTTTATTTTCAGACATATACAGACTCCTCTCTGTCAATCAATGATTTTTCAAGCACACAATACTTTCCATAGTATACCACAAAAAGAACTCAGTTTCAACAGTTTTCATTTTTATAAGCCGTATAAATCTGTAAAAATAACTGTTTTTCCGTCAGGCACATAAAATTCGTTGACAAGAGCAGGATTTTTGAGTATAATATTATAATTGATAGTTTTTTGAGCGCATGGTATAGTTGAGAAAGCAATGAAAAAAGGAGAGAGCACATATGGAAAAGAAATGGCTTGCCTTGGTGGCTGTATCTGCGGCAGCAGCTGCTGTATTTGTGGGTTGCTCCTGCGGCTCCGCTGTAGAAAACAGCATGAAAGATTCCAATACAATTGTGATGCAGAGTGAAGCATCAGTTTTTACAGTTACCTCTACCACCACTGAAGCAGCAGCAACTGGAAAAGAAAGCATAGAAACCACTTCTGCGGTCACAACAAGCACTGCGGAGAAAACAACAACAGGTACAAGAGCCATTCAGTTTGTGGGTCGTTCTGAAGCGCAGAAGCCTGTAGCAACCACACAGCCGAAGATTGTAACACATATTGTTGTGGTTACTGTAACAGTACCTGCAACAACAACCACCACTGAAACAGAAACCACTACTGTGCCTGTTGAAACGCAGCCGCTGCAAACCACAATCGATATGCCGGATGGCATTTTTCATCCGGAGCAGGATGTCCGTTTTATCTATCAGGAAACAGAACTGACCGTGGGCAGTATCGCATCTGACTTTCATTCAATCGCAATTATGATTTCTTCTACGGACACATCCAATGGCGGTACAGCCGCAAATATTTACACTTGTGACGGATTTGATATAAGAACAGAAGTGTTTACCTATGAAGACGGCAGTTCGGAAGAGTTGATTATGGAAATCATTCTGACCGGCAGCAATATCTGCACACCTAAGGGCGTTTCAGTGGGTTCCTCTGTAAATGAGATTCTTGCCGCCTATGGCTCTGAATACTGCGAGATTATAGATACAAATGTGTATCATTATCAGACGGAGGATGGTCATATACTGGATTTTTATACAGACGGCTCTTATGTGACAGAAATCCGATATGATTTGATTCAGCAATAACGGAGGTGAAACCGTACGTGGATCTGAAAAAGCCGGCAGCAGGCTTAACAGCAGTTATTTGTATGATGCTTCCCCTTCATGCAAAGGCAGAAGCTTCTGATATTTTACTTGTTCCTGTTGCTGATGGGATTCCGCTGTCAGACAAAACCGGACAAATTTATATTCATATACAGAATCAGGATGCATTGTGTGTTGTCGTTGAAAAAACGGAACCGGAAGGCATCTTCTGTTATTATGATACAATACTGAATGGGAAAGACGGACAGGATGAAACCATTTATAGGATGGATTTAAGCCGATGTGAATATCTGGTGGACACAGAGCAGTATGCTTCTCAATATGCCATTTCCATTTCCAGTGAAATCGATGCAGATGCCTCTTATACACAAACCTTTTCTGTACAGGATCCGGATTTTGAAGACGTGACGGGTTGTGAATATCATTTTTATGTATCACTGGAAGCGTGCGATACCTCTGGTTTTCAATTGCTCAGCAGCAGTGAAACCATAGAGGACGGCATGCTGATAGGTAAACAGATTCTTGTACTGCAATATCAGGCGTATACACTGGGGGATGTGGATCAGGATGGTACCATTTCCCTTTCAGATGCATCGGAAGTACTGGAATATTATGCCAGAAAATCAGCCGGCATAGAAGCAGAAATCTTATTGGAGGCTGCGGATATTGATAAAAATCAAACGGTTGACCTTGCCGATGCTTCTTATATTCTGACATACTATGCCCAGGCTTCGGCAGGCATGAATCCCGATTGGGATGATTTGCTTCCATAATGCTTTCAAATGTCCATGAAAAGAATAAGGAGGCTGTTGCAGCATTTCGACCTGCAACAGCCTCCTTTCTGACTTACAGCACAAAAATCACAAAAACTATGCTGAAATATCGAAAAAATACTTGAAATAAAATGAAAAATGTGGTAAAATAAAAATGCTTCTTATTTGCGCAGAATGGAAAGTGCATTCTGAAAGAGAATCTGGTTTCGCTCCTGCTCTGTCAGGGGCATCTCTTTGAGACGAGCAAGACTTCTGGCAGGGTCGCTCCAGGGACTATCTGTTGCAAATAAGATTTTATCTGCACCATGGGTGCGAATAATAGACAGCAAAACCGAAGGATCGGCAAATTCCAGTACACAGGCAAGATCAAAGAAAACCGGAAGTCCGCAGAGCTTTTCAAGCACTTGGTCATACATCTTATAGCTGCCGGCATGGGCAAGAACCATTTTTAGCTGAGCAGACGGATTTCCCTTGCAGACAGCATCCAGCATACGCAGAATCCCGTCTGGTGTACATTTCGTTTCTCCGATGCAGCCATCGTCTACGCCGGCATGTGTAACAACCGCAAGTCCGAGAGAAAGTGCATAGCGGATGATACGGATGTATCGAGGGTCATAAATCGGAACATTCTGATAATCAGGATGAATTTTTATGCCGTAAAGTCCCATTGCCTGAATCTGCTCCAGATGCTCCTCAGGCGTTTCATCATCCGGATGAATACCGCCAAAGGAATAAAGCCCGTCCGTTTCATTCAGCGCAGCAGCAAATTGATTGATGCTCTGAAACTGAGAGGGCTTTGTAACAACAGGCAATATGACGGAATGATCTACCCCGCCTTTTTTCATGAGCGAAAGCAGCTGTTCCCTTGTACCATTGCCATAGGGCGTATAGCCGCTTCTGGCTGCAAGCAGTCCGATGGTCTTTTCTGCGATTGCATCAGGAAATACATGTGTGTGGAAATCAATAATCATTGCTGAAACCTCCTACGGTATTTTGACTGTATTTATTATACGCCAAGTTTTCCTGGATTGCAAGTACTTTTTCATCCGCTTTTCTGCGGATGATACATTGATTTTAAAGGAGAATCATACAATATGGAAAAGCATTATTATCAGCCGGAAATTGAAACCATGCCCTATGAAGAGATGAAAAAGCTTCAGGCGGAGCGTCTTGCAAAGCAAGTCAAGCACGTTTATGAAAATGTTCCGTATTACAAGCAGCTGATGGATGAAAGAGGACTGAAGCCGGATGATATTCAGACTTTAGATGATTTGAAAAAGCTTCCGTTTCTGACAAAGGCAGATTTGCGTGACCAGTACCCTTATGGCTTGCTGGCAACAGATTTGAAGAACTGTGTACGGATTCAGTCTACTTCCGGTACTACAGGCAGACGTGTAGTTGCTTTCTATACGCAGAAGGATGTAGATCTGTGGGAGGAATGCTGTGCAAGAGCCATTGTTGCAGCCGGCGGAACCAATGAAGATGTCTGCCATGTAAGCTATGGATATGGCTTGTTTACAGGCGGTCCCGGACTAAACGGCGGTTCTCATAAGGTAGGCTGTCTGACACTGCCTATGTCCTCCGGTAATACAGAACGTCAGATTCAGTTTATGATGGATCTGGGTTCCACCATTCTTTGCTGCACGCCATCCTATGCAGCCTATATTGGTGAAACACTGAAGGAAATGGGCTACAAACCGGAGGATAACAAGCTGAAGGCGGGTATTTTCGGTGCTGAACCGTGGACAGAGGAAATGCGTCGTGATATTGAAAAATCGCTGGGCATCAAAGCCTATGATATCTATGGTCTGACGGAAACCTCTGGTCCGGGTGTATCCTTTGAATGTGAAGAGCAGACAGGCATGCACATCAATGAGGATCATTTCCTTGCAGAAATTATCGATCCGGATACTGGTGAAGTTCTGCCCGATGGCGAAAAGGGTGAGCTGGTATTTACTTCTCTGACAAAAGAGGCATTTCCGCTGATTCGTTACCGTACCCGTGATATCTGTGTACTGTCCAGAAAAAAGTGTTCCTGCGGACGTACATTGATTAAAATGTCCAAGCCTATGGGCAGAAGCGATGATATGCTGATTATCCGTGGCGTAAATGTATTCCCCTCTCAGATTGAAACCGTCCTGCTGAATAAAGGCTATACGCCCAATTATCAGATTGAGGTCAATCGTGTGAACAATACAGATACACTGGACATCAACGTTGAGCTGAGTCCGGAGGAATACAAAAATGCAAAGGACGAGCTTGAAATACGTGAAAAGAAGCTTGCATCCGCTATCAAGACGATGCTGGGTATTTCGCCAAGAGTGCACCTTGTTGCACCCAAAACCATTGTCCGCAGTGAGGGCAAGGCTGTACGTGTGATCGATCACCGCAAGCTGCATGATTGATTGAAAATATCAGGCAGTAACTCAAGAAAAATGGTTCCTGCTGCCATGCACCCGGATTTCATGTTCGGGTGCATTTTTGATTTTTATAAAATGTATCTTGCATGCTGAATGAAGATTTGCTATACTAATATAAAAAGGAAAGGAAAA
>JBJERF010000118.1:0-11782 GCA_051882115.1 Ruminococcus sp.
GGGGTGGGGTAAACGGTCCAGCGGCACGCTGGTTTCGCCGTCTGCGGACGGCGACAAGGGGCTTTGCCCCTTGACCCCACAAGCCTTTTGAGAAAGCCCCCCGAAAACTCCTATACCTTCAAAAAGCTGCTGCAACCCATGGTGCAGCAGCCCTTTTATATCTTTCAATCAATATGCCTTGCCCCAATAAACCATATGCTTTGCTGGTTTTCCGCAGCAAACACAGGTTTCGGACAGCTTTTCCTGCTGAAAAGGAATACACCGTGAACCAACGCCGGTCTTTTCCTTGACCATGTCCTCGCATGCTTCTTCGCCGCACCACATTGCCTTGACGAAGCCATCGCCCTTTTCTTCCAGCACCTTTGTGATTTCATCCATGCTGGTGCAGGCATAGGTATGCGCTTCACGGTTTGCCAGTGCCTTTTCATACATACCGTCATGGACTTCACGGAGCTTCTGCGTAACCGTTTCTGCCAGTGCATCCAGAGAAACTACGGTCTTTTCGCCGTTGTGACGTGTTACCAGTACGCACTGATGATTTTCAATATCCTTCGGACCGATTTCCACACGAACCGGAACACCCTTCATCTCATACTCTGCGAACTTCCAGCCCGGTGAATTGTCAGAATCATCCATCTTCACACGAATGCCGGATGCCTTCAGGGTTTCCAGCAGCTCAGATGCTTTTTCCAGAACGCCTTCCTTGTGCTGTGCAATGGGCACGATAATCACCTGAATGGGAGCGACTGCCGGCGGCAATACCAAACCGTTGTCATCGCCGTGGGTCATGATAATTGCACCAATGAGCCGTGTGGTTACGCCCCAGCTTGTCTGGTGAGGATACTGAAGTTTGTTCTCCTTGTCGGTATACTGAATATCGAATGCACGGGCAAAACCGTCGCCAAAATAATGGGAGGTTCCTGCCTGCAAAGCCTTGCCGTCATGCATCAATGCCTCAATGGCATAGGTTGCTTCTGCACCGGCGAACTTATCGCTTTCAGTTTTTCTGCCCTGTACTACCGGCATAGCCAGTGCATCCCGGCAGAAATCGGTATATACATTCAGCATGCGTTCGGTTTCTTCAATGGCTTCCTCTGCGGTTGCATGGATGGTATGTCCCTCCTGCCACAGGAATTCACGGGAGCGCAGGAAAGGACGTGTAGTTTTTTCCCAGCGAACCACGCTGACCCACTGATTATACAGCTTGGGCAGGTCACGGTAGCTGTGTACAATATTTGCATAGTGCTCACAGAACAGAGTTTCAGAGGTGGGACGTACACACAGTCTGTCCTCCAGCTTTTCAGAGCCGCCGTGTGTGACCCATGCCACCTCCGGAGCGAAGCCCTCCACATGGTCTTTTTCCTTTTGCAGCAGGCTTTCGGGAATAAACATGGGCATGCATACATTTTCATGACCGGTTTCCTTGAACATACCGTCCAGAATGCGCTGGATATTCTCCCAGATCGCATAGCCGTAGGGACGAATGACCATACAGCCCTTGACGCTGGTATACTCAATCAGCTCTGCTTTTTTTACGATGTCTGTATACCATTGTGCGAAATCCTCCTCCATGGAAGTAATCGCAGCAACCATTTTTTTCTGATTTTTTGCCATCTAATATTTCCTCCTGACAATCCATACATATATATTCCTATTTAGTATATCATAGTTTTAAGAATATTGCAATGGTTTTTTGTGAATTGACAAGAAAAAGCCGCCTCGGGTGAAGCGGCTTTTATGCAGGGAAATTATTGAAGCTTTGCTTTAAGCAGGCTCATGTCGAGAATGTTTACTCTGCCGTCAGAGTTTATGTCGGCGAGTTTCAGCTGCTCTGCGGTGAGATTTTTGAAGTTTAAGAGGTGCTTTTGGAGAAGAACGGCGTCAAGAATTGTGACGCTGCCGTCTTGATTGAGGTCGGGAATCTCATTTTCATAAACAGTAAAGAAAATTTTCTCACTATCTTTATAACCAAACTCATTATACGCTGTAACATAAGCATAGTAGTTACCTTCTTCGGTTATATTATACGTATAACTATCCTCTGTAAAATCCCAGAATGATTCATACCTTATTCCGTCTTTGTACAGACCAATGGAATATGCAATAGCGACATCACTTTTAACGTGAAATACCACATCTTCTCCTACTTTATAAATTGACTTATCAATTGATATAACAGATTGGGATGGAGCTGTATCATAAACAGTAAACCATATTCCTTTACTATCCAAATAGCCATAGTTATTAGAAGAAGATACATAAGCATAATAGTATCCTGCTTCAGTTAAATTGTATGTATAACTGTCGCTTGTGAAATCCCATAAAATATCATAAGGTTCTCCATTTTTATGAATGCCAATCGTATAAGATGTTGCTGTATCACTTGATACTAAAAAATCAATATTTTCACCTACAGAATACTTGTCTTTCTGAATTGACAGTACAGATTCACTCGGAGCAGAATCGTAAACTGTGAACCATATGCCACTACTATCCAAGTAACCCGCTTCATTAGAAGCAGATACGTACGCATAGTAACTGCCTGTTTCAGTCAAATGATATGAATAATTATTTTCAGTATAATTCCATATGATATCATAAGGATTACCATTTTTATGAATACCAATCGTATATGATGTTGCAGTATCACTTGAAACATGAAAGATTATATCTTCACCGATTGCATACATATTTTTGTCTATTGATATATTTGAAATCGTTGGCGGATCAACAACCGGCGGCACCGGCTCACTAAACGGCACACCATAACCTCTGATATTTCCATTACTAACAGAATACGAACGTTCAACAACCTTATTTGACGAATTTCCCTCAATGGTATAAACCGTTCCATCAGAACAGCCGGAAACAATACCCACATGGTGCTTGCTTTCTGATTCTGATGAATAAAAATAAATTATATCTCCGGCTTTTGGCGTGTAGCTTCCGCCCTCGTATGGTCCCGCATGGTATGTACCGTTCTTTTTGAATGTATCCTTGGCACTGATAGTTCCTGACACCCTTGGTATCAGGCTTGTGGGTACTCCTGCCTGAGCTGCACACCATGCAACAAATGTCTGACACCACGCATAGTTATAGCCATAGCCGGGAAGCGAGCCAAACCAACGGTTGTATTTTGTATCATTATTTGCTCCCTCAACGTATCCAACCTGCGTTTTCGCAACCTGAACTATGTCATACGCATAATTACCAGTATTCACATGCGTATTCTCATACGCTGCGGATACCACGAAACTTGGCAGCAGTCCCAGCATCATCATAAATGCTGTGACAATTGTAATAAGCCTGATAATACTTGTTTTTTTCATATAAACCAACTCCTTTATCAATCTTGAATAATCACATATGACTATTATCTATAATTATTATAACCTATTTAGATTGAAATGTCAATATTTATCAGTCATATGTGATAAAATATTTTTAAAAAGGAGTATCAGAAATGGCTTTTTATCAGAGAATCAGAGATTTGCGTGAAGATTCAGACAAAACGCAGAGTGAAATTGCAGAATATTTAGGAACTACAGCACAATATTACGGAAAATATGAAAAAGGCGAACGAGAGCTGCCGTTTCTGCGTGCAATTCAGCTCGCTGACTTCTATAACGTATCCCTTGATTACATTGCAGGGCGCACGAATGTTCCCTCTGCAAAACCGGAAGATTCCCTTTCCGATGAATCAAAAGTCATTGCTCATAAATATATGACCCTCACCGAACGCAGCAAAGGCAAGCTGGAGCTTTTTCTTGACCAGCTCTGCGAATCCCAGAAAGAAAATATCCACCTTTTTAAAGAAGCAAAATAATCTTTCGCCATAAGTAATAGTCGCCGCAGGAAAACTGCGGCGGTTTGTTTTATATTGACAATATAACAGGGTTTATGCTAAAATATCCATGTCGGCTTCTTCCGTCAGGAAGGAGGTGTCCATTTGTATTATTACATATTTTCCCTTATGATCTCTGTTGCAGTAGAAGTGATTCTGCGTTTCTTCTACAATTGGCTGAACAGAGATTAAGTCCGACACCAGCCAAAAAAATCCCCCGGAGCGGCAACTCCGGGGGATTTCATTTTTTGTGTGCTCATTTGCATACATAGTTTCCCTTAACTGACCCTATTATAACACAGATGCAGTATAAAGTCAAGAAGAACTTTCGGAAATTTCAAAGGCAGCCTTCCATTCGGCAAATTACCAGCCATCTGGCTATTTTTCGTCTTTTTGTATCACCGTCCGCATGGCGGCAACGGCAACCCGAATGGCTGGATGCATATCCAGATCGGGGGGCGGTGCAATGCCATATTGGCGTTCACGTTCCTGATTCCAGATCATATTGAGGACGGTGGCGCAGCGCACATGGAGGGCGGCAGCCACAACGAACAGGGCAGCGGATTCCATTTCCGAAGCCAGTACGCCAGCGGCTTTCCATGCATGCCAGTCATCCGTCAGGCGGTTGGCTATGGGCATACGCTGGGGACTATGCTGACCATAGAAAGAATCCTTGCACTGCACCACGCCGGTGACATATTTCAGGTGCAGCTGTTCAGCGGCATGGGCAAGGGCACAGGTGAGCCCGAAATCGGGCACAGCAGGGAATGCAGGGGGCATATACTCATGGGAGGTGCCTTCCATGCGGACGGCACCGGTGGGAATGACCAGCTGACCGGCAGGGACATCCGGCTGCATGCCGCCGCAGGTGCCGATCCGGAGAAAGGTATGGGCACCGCACTGCACCAGCTCTTCCATGGCGATGGCAGCGGAGGGGCCGCCGATGCCCGTGGAGGTCACGCTGACGGGTACGCCCTCAAGGGAACCGGTCCATGTGGTGAATTCACGGTTCCGGGCAATGAGACGGGGGTTGTCCAGATGCCGGGCAATCGTCTCTGTGCGCCCCGGGTCGCCGGGGAGAAAGACATATTTTCCGATATCCTCTGCTTTGCAGTGTAGGTGAAACATGCGTTCCGTTTGCTGCATAGGGGTTCTCCTTTCACGATTCGTTCATTCTGCGTTTTGTTTCTTCAATCCATTCGATTGAATTTTGTGTATAGGGATGGTTTTCGCCCAGCTTTTCTTTAAATATGTCCCATGCTTTGGAGAAATATCCGAGGGCTGTTTCATAATCCTCCTTTTTAAAGTATAGTGCACCGATATTGTGATAGGATGCAGCGGTGTCCGGATGCTCCGTACCGAGGACTTTTTCATGAATTTCCAGAGCCTTGTTGTAAAATTCCAGTGCCTTCTCTAAGTCGCCTTTCTCATAGTATACACTGCCGATATTGTTATAAGAGGTAGCGGTGGAAGGATGCTCCTTGCCGAGGACTTTTTCACGAATTTTCAGAGCCTTGTTGTAAAATTCCAGTGCCTTGTCAAATTCGCCCATTATATCGTATACACTGCCGATATTGTTATAAGAGGTAGCGGTGTCCGGATGCTCCTTGCCGAGGACTTTTTCACAGATTACCAGAGCCTTGTTGTAAAATTCCAGTGCCTTCTCTAAGTCGCCCATTTTATAGTATACAAGACCGATATTATTATAGGAAGAAGCGGTGTGCAAATTCTCCGTTCCGAGGACTTTTTCACGAATTTTCAGAGCCTTGTTGTAAAATTCCAGTGCCTTGTCCAAGTCGCCTTTATCATCGTATACACTGCCGATATTGTTGTAGGATATAGCGGTGTCCGGATGCTCCTTGCCGAGGACTTTTTCATTTATTTCCAGAGCTTTGTTGTAAAATCCCACTGCCTTGTCCAAGTCGCCTTTATCATCGTATACACTGCCGATATTGTTATAGGATGCAGCGGTGTTCGGATGCTCCTTGCCGGGGCCATTTTCCCAAATTTTCAGAGCCTTGTTGTAAAATTCCAGTGCCTTGTCCAAGTCACCTTTTTCCCAGTATACAAAACCGATATTGTGATACACAATTGCTGTATCTTCACTTTCCTCTTTATCCAGTTCTTTTGCTATGGAAAGCATTCTTTCAAGAAGTTTGTCCTTCTGCTTTTGCTCCACAAATTTTGAAACATGTGCAAATGCACGGGAATAAGGTGCAGCAATTTCCGCACATTTATGATTTTCATAAATCTGCTCCATAAAATCCAGAAGCTTCTGTGCCGGTTCTTGGGCGTAGATTTCCAGAATGGTATCCCGTAAAAGCTTAGCTGTTTTCGGCGCATCCTTTTCCGCCATATAGGCAATCAGCTCCGGCAATTCATCACAGTTGTACCAGTCTGTCAGACAGCGTGACAAAAATGTTCCGCTGTAATCGCTGCTGAAAATCAGGTCAAGCCATTGGGAACGCTCTTCTGAATCTGATAAGTCGATGAATTCATGAATGAACAGAAATTCGCCCACAATATCGGGCTTCAAAGGTGCAATCTTCAATTCTGTGATATTCCGGTCACAAAGCCGGCTGAGAAATTCCTTTTTCTTCTCTGTGCTTCTGTACAGCTGTTTGCTCATATCATCGATGGTTTCCTGTATCTGAATAGCATAGCGTTTGCTTAAATCCAGTCCGTCCAATGCCGTTGCCAGTGCAAGCAGACGATAGCCGTTTATTTCCAGATCTTCTGAATAGGAATTGTGAATTGCCGTTTTTAAACGATTGATATAATTGCGAAGCAAATCAGCTTTACTCCAGTTTTCGAATGTACCGGAGCACAGATAGGCATCTGCTGTAAGCAGCAAAAACAAACACTGATTGCTGCCGCCCAATTTTTTTGTGTGCGCAATGATTTTTTCCTTTTTTTCAGGCTCCAGCTTTTGTTCAGCTGTAAGTGCATCGGGATAATATTTCTTTGTAAAATCATCCAGAACACAGCCGGAAGCAGCGTCATCCAATGCCTTTTGCAGCAGATTCAGCGGTGGAATGATTGTCGATTCATTGCGATATGCATACTGGTACGCATATGTATTTGCATCCAGAAAACGGTGATACCAGTATTCAGTACGTTCCAGAAGCAGAAAGTAGACGGTACAGCTCGTTTTTGCCATATATTCAATCAGTTCAACAATTTTCTTTTCCCATAAATTCGCATAATCACAGATGAAAAGAATGGGCTTGTCATATGGAATGTCCCTTTTAGAATCGTGAATGCCCAATATTTGAGAAAAGTCATTCTTCTTCAGCCAGACAACGCCCATATCATATCGATGCTTTTCAGCAACATGTCTTGCCAGCTTACTCTTTCCGATGCCGCCCGGTCCGGTAATGCTCCAGATATGAATGTTGGGTTGCTCGGAGCGTTCAGCTTTCAGAAACGTTTCGATTGCATCCAGTTCTTCTTTTCTGCCATGAAACCGAATGGCTGGGTTCAGATAATGAAATCTGTTTTCTTCCACAATCGGCGGCAAACTTGCATTGTCTATACATTCAGCAAGAGAACCTTTGTAACGAAGCAGGAAATTGTTTTCTCTATACAGTTTATCCATTTCTTCTATGCTGCATAGCTTTTCCAAAACGGCGATATCCGCATGACTTCCAACATCAAACAGCTCTAAGTGCTTGTATATTGCTTCTACAATGCTTTTCAAGGCTGTCTGGTATGCAGGAAATGTGGGATCATACTGTTGTTCCCACTCTGTATAAACCGAATCTTCCAGAAAACGACAAAATGCATCATGCTGACCATAGTTGTTCATAAGCTCCTGCAAATCAAGATGCTCTCTGATGGTGATTTTCAGTTTTTCGTATACATCATCTGTGACGCCATCACTTTGGAGAGCATTGTGAATGCCGTTTGTCAGCTCAGAAATAAACTTCTGCTTGTCTGTCAGTTTGTTTTCAGCGGCAATACCTCTTGCAAGCCCAACGGCTGATGTCACCGATGAAAAAAGTCCGGTTTTCAGTCCAAAAAATTCCAGTATGATTTTTGTCAGTTCCACCGCATTTTCATACGATATTCTCATAGAAACACTCCTTTTCCAATACTTGCGCATCCTTTCTATGCCATAGGAATGTCAATGGTCATCCGTCTCTGTCTCCTGGGCTTCGTCCATTTTAATGGACAATTGGGTAATATCTTTATGTACCGCTTGCGTAAGCGGATGGTTTTCCCCCAGCTTTGCGGTACGGATTTTCCTTGCATTTTCAAAACAATCCAGTGCCTGTTCATAATTGCCCTGATGCTCATAGGCTGCGCCCATATCGCATTCGGCAATGGCTATACGCAGATGCTCTGCCCCAAGGGTCTTTTCATAGATCGTCCGAGCCTTGCTGTAAAATTCAACGGCATGGTCAAAGTCCTCTTTTCTGGCATACAAACCGCCGATGCTGTGATAGGAAAATGCCGTTTCCAGATGCCTCATACCGAATTTCGTTTCCTTTATGGACAGTTCTTCGTTGTATGCTTCCAGTGCCTCATCCCATGCGCCCTTTTTCTCGTATGCCTTCCCAATCAGATGATAGAGATCTGCTGTATCTGCCCCCTGTTTGCCCAGTGCTTCATCTCTTTTTTTCTTCACATTCAGGATTTTGCTGTAAAATTCAATGGCATGGTCATAATCCTCCATGCATTCATACACAACGCCCATGCTTTTATAGGTCATCAGGGTGGAACGATGTTCCGTGCCATGCCGTTTTTCTTTGATTGCCAAAGCACTTTGATACGATGCAATGGCCTGCTCAAATTGCCGTTGATTATAACAGGCAAAACCTGCATTGTGATGCACATAGGCACCACCATCGCTGTCATCCCCGTTCAGATCGGCTTCTATGGAAAGCATTTTTTTCAGCAGCAGATCGCATTGTTCTTCCTCTGAAAATTCTGAAACATGCAGAAGCGCACGGGAATAATAAGCAGCAATCACCACACGCTTGTTGCTTTTGTAAATTTTATCCATGGCATCCAGAAGCTTCTGTGCCGGCTCCGTCTTGTATATGCCCAGAATCGTTTCCATCAGAAGCAATGCTGTCTGTACTGCATACTTTTCCGCCATGTGGGCAATCATTTCCGGTATGCCTGCATAATCATACCAGTCTATCAGACAATGGGAAAGAAACGCCTTGCCGTAATCGCTGCTGAAAATCAGTGCCATCCATTCTGCCCGTTCCTCATAATCCGTTAAATCACAGAATTCACAGATGAACAGAAATTCCCCCATCAGTTCCGGCTGCAAAGGCATCACCTGGATTTCTGTAACTTCTGTTCCGCAAAGCCGGCTCAGAAACTCTTTGAGCTTCTGGTTGTTTCGGTGTGTCCCTGATTTTATGCAGTCCACATCCTGCTGGATATACGGAGAAGTATCATATTTTTGATCCATTCTGAATCCGTTCAGTGCTGTTGCTAGTGCAAGCAGACGATAACCGCTGCACTGCAATGCCTCAGAATCACAATCACGGAGCCGTTCTTTTAAACTGTCCATATAATGATGAAACAAGGCTTCTTTGGTAACATCTCCGGAAAACCCCTTTTTTATATACAGATCTGCCATCAGCAGAAGAAACAGGCAGCGGTTATTATTTTTCCCCAGATTTTCCGTGCGTTTGAAAATATCGCTCTTTTCATCTGTGCTCAGCTCCTTGTTGTAATACCGGACGGAGAAATCATCCAGCATTTTATAAGCCGCTGTAGGAGCTATGGGTCTGTTTGTCAGGTTCAGGGGCTGCGTATAGGTTGCGTAGAGATGGACGCATTCATGATGATTCCGGAAATGCATGTACCAGTTTTCAGAACATTCAATCAGCAGAAAGCAGGCAGTATATCCGCTGCCTTTCATATAATGAATCAGTTTGAGCAGATCGTTTTCCATCCGGTTGGCAGAATCGCAGATGAAAAGAACGGGTTTTTTATAGACATTCTGCTGGGTAGGGTCAATGCACAGAATCTGCTGAATCTGGTCTGTATGATCGATCCATACAACATTCATATCACGGCGATGCTTTTCGGCGATCTGTCTTGCCAGCTTGCTTTTTCCGATACCGGCAGGCCCGGCAATTCCCCAGATATGAATATAGGAGCCGTACGGCTGTATTTCATTCAGAAAAGCATCAATCTGGCGGATTTCCTGTTCTCTTCCGTAAAATCCCATATGGGGGCTCAGGTCATGGAATTTGTAGGGATTGTTTTTCGGTGGCAGCGCAGCATTGTCCAGATATTCGGCAAGGGAGCCTTTATAGGGCAGCAAAAAATTGTTTTCTTCCAGAATATTGCTGTACAGCGTCTGCATGGCATCTGCTCCGCACAGCTTTTCCAGAGCAGCGGCATCTGTATGGCTGTCCGCCTGAAACAGATTCAAGTGGTTATAGATGGCCTGGGCAATTTGTTCCAAGACAGCATGATAGATCGGAAAAGTATCATCCTCTTTCTGTTCCTGTTCTGTATAAAGATGGCTTTCCAGCGCATGGCAAAGCCCATCAGGATGACCATAGTTTTTGAGTATTTTCTGCAAATCCAGATGGGCGCGGATGGTTATTTCCAGATTCCGGTATACATCCTCATGCTCTGAGAGATTCGCATCGGTCAGAGCCGTGCGGATGTCTTTGGTCATGGTGTAGATAAACTTCTGTTTTTCGGTCAGATTGCTTTCATCGGAAATATCATTTCCGAGAAAAGCCGTTATAAAAGAAAAAAGTCCGGTTTTGAGTCCGAAAAATTCCAGTATGATTTTGGTCAGTTCCAGTGCATTTTTATACGTTCTATCCATAGAAACACCCTTTTCCCGGTAATTCCGTGTACTTTATGTATAATCATACCATATTTTACTCTTCAAGTCAATTCTCTGTTTCTGCATTTCGCACAAAACATGCTGATGATTTTTCCTGTTTTGTGAAAATTTATGGTAAATCCATCAAAAACGCTTGACTTTTTGCACAGGATGTCCTATAATAAATGATAAATATTATGAAAAAAGACAGGAGGTCTTTTCATGAACAGATTAAACGGAAAAGTTGCAATTGTCACAGGTTCCACCAGCGGAATCGGCATCGGTATTGCCCGGCTGTTTGCCAGTGAAGGTGCAAAGGTTGTCATCTGCGGCCGCCGGAAAGAAAAGGGAGAGGCTGTTGTAAGCCGCATTCTGGAGGAAGGCGGAGAAGCCTGCTATCATTTTATGGATATTACGGTTACAGAGAGCATTGAACAGCTTCTGGCAGATACGGCTGAAAAATACGGAAAAATCGATATTCTGGTGAACAATGCAGCCAATGTAAGCCTGAAAGATGGCCGTGTGGATGAATTGACACTGGAAATGTGGGACAATATTTTCCAGAGTGATTTGCGTGGTACTTTCTATGCAACCAAGTGTGTGCTTCCTTACATGCAGAAAAATGAGACAGGCGGTTCTATCATCAATATTGGTTCTATGGCTTCCTGCGGCGGTGATCTGAGCTCTACAGCCTATGCCTGTGCCAAAGCAGGCGTGGATCTGCTGACGCAATCCACAGCATTGCAGTATGGAAAGAACAACATCCGCTGCAACTGTGTGCGACCGGGTCTGATTGTTACGCCGGAAAATGAAGCGTATGTTCCCCAGGCATTGAAGGATATCTTTATGAGCAATATTATGGTGAACCGTTATGGTTGTCCGGAGGACATCGGACAGATGTGTGTATATCTTGCTTCCGATGAAAGCAGTTATGTAACCGGACAGATCGTCAATGTAGACGGTGGATTGAATTCGCATGTTCCCACTGTGGCACAGTTCAGACAGCTCAATTCCCGTACATGGTAAAAGATATGAAACAAGGGACTGCTGCAAAGTTGCAGCAGTCCCTTGTTATAGAAGTTTTCGGTCAAGCCTTTCTCAAAAGGCTTGTGGGGTCAAGGGGCAAA
>JBJERF010000119.1:0-2600 GCA_051882115.1 Ruminococcus sp.
CCAAGAAAGAGCTGGTTCTGGATTGCCTTTGGCAGCTGTGCGGCTGTGTATTTTGCGGCACGTAATTTCATACCAGAGCTGATGCCGGTTCCTGTACATTTATAAAACAAGCGTCCGTTTATGCAATTTTTGCTGCATAAACGGACTTTTTGCTGGTTCATAAAGAATCTTTTTGCATTTCATCTGAATTTTTTTCAAAAACCTCTTGCAATTTATAGTGATATGATATATAATTAGAAATATACAGTTGAAAGAATTGTATACTTTAACGTGACACTGAATTTACTGAATAGGAGCGATTACCATGAGCAAATCAACAACCAAAAAGAACATTGCATTGGCAGGTCATGCCGGTTCCGGTAAAACAACACTGTGTGAAGCATTGCTGTACCGCAGCGGTACCATCGAACGAATGGGCAAGATTGCGGAAGAAAACACAGTCTCGGATTACACAGCTGAGGAAATGAAGAGAAAATCTTCTGTATATACATCCATCGCATCCATGAGTCTGGAAAATCTGGACGTAAACCTGATCGATACACCGGGTATGCTGGATTTTGCCGGTGATATGATTTCCGGTATCTATGCAAGTGACTGTGTAATGATTACCGTTTCCGGAAAATCCGGTGTGCGTGTAGGTACACACAAGGCATATGATCAGGCTGTTGCTATGCAGAAGCCCCGTATGTTTGTCGTTACCAAGCTGGATGACGAAAATGCCAATTTCTACAACGTTCTGACAGAGCTGAAGGCAGAATTCGGCTCTGCTGTGTGCCCGGTTATCGTTCCGGTCATTGCAGACCGTAAAGTGTTTTCCTATGTGAATCTGATTGAAATGAAGGCATACCGCTTTGATGAAAATGGCAAAGCCATCGAAACCGATATGCCTACAGCCGAAGTCTCTGAAAAGATGAGTTATCGTATTGACGGTCTGATTGAAGCATTTTCCGAAGCTGTTGCTGAAACAGATGAAGAACTGTTTGAAAAGTTCTTCTCCGGAGAGCCTTTCACGCAAAAGGAACGTGTAGACGGCATCCACAAGGGTGTATGCTCCGGTATCATTACACCGGTTGTCTGCGCATCTGCTCAGACACTGGGCGCAATTGAGCTTCTTATGAAAGAAATGGATTTACTGGTTCCGGAAGCTGAGGAAACGGTCATGGCAACCGATGCATCCGGTGAGCTGGCTGAGCTTTCCTGCACCGCAGATGATCCGGCAATGGTATACATATTCAAAACCGCTGCGGATCCGTTTGTGGGAAAAATGTCCTATATGAAAGTGCTGTCCGGCAGCATCAAAACCGGTGACGAACTGGTCAATGCAAAGACCGGTACGACAGAAAAAATTGGCAAGCTGGTGAGTCTGTGCGGCAAAAAGCAGAAGGAAGTGGCTGCGGCTGTCAAGGGAGATATTGTTGCTGTAACAAAAATGAATGTGAGCACAGGAGATACGCTGTGCAGCAGTGTGCGTGTGGCTGCACTGGAAGCACCGGTATATCCGAAGCCCAGCTATCGTATGGCAGTGGCTCCGGCTGCACGGGGCGATGAAGCAAAAATCGCCAATGCCATGCAGCGTATGCTGGAAAGCGATATGACCCTGCGCTATGAGCAGGATCCCAACACAAGAGAACAGATCCTCAGCGGTCTGGGTGAACAGCATCTGCTGGCTGTAGCATCTCAGCTGAAATATGATTTCGGGGTTGAGATTACACTGACTGTTCCCAAGATTGCCTACCGTGAAACCATCCGCAAGAAGGTAAAGGTACAGGGTCGCTATAAGAAGCAGTCCGGCGGTCATGGTCAGTTTGGTGATGTATGGATTGAATTTGAACCTTGCCTTTCCGAGACTCTGGTATTTGAGGAGAAGGTATTCGGCGGTGCAGTACCGAAAAATTTCTTCCCCGCAGTGGAAAAGGGCTTGCAGGATTCTGTAAAGAAAGGCATTCTGGCAGGCTTCCCGGTCGTAGGCGTAAAGGCAATTCTGGTGGATGGCTCCTATCATTCCGTAGACTCTTCGGAAATGTCCTTTAAAACAGCAGCATCGCTGGCTTATAAAGAAGGCATGCGTCAGGCTGACCCGACCCTGTTGGAACCCATTGGCACATTGGAGGTTACAGTTCCAGATGAAAACACCGGTGATATGATGGGTGAATTGAATAAGCGTCGGGGTCGTGTACTGGGCATGAATCCATCTGAGCAGTACAAGGGCATGACCGATATTATGGCTGAAGTACCTATGCGTGAAATGAGTGATTTTGCCCTGCTGCTGCGTCAGATGACACAGGGCAGAGGTGAATTTACATTTGAGCTGGTTCGCTACGAGCCGCTTCCGCCGCACCTGATGGCAGATGTAATTGCATCCTCTGCAAATGATGCAGATCTCTCCTGACGTTACAAAAAAGCTCTGTTGCAAATGCAACAGAGCTTTTTATTAGAGATAGAAAATTTCGGTCAATCCTTTCTCAAACCAGCGTGCCGCTGGATCGTCTACCCCACCCCCGTTTCGGTTACCTAAAACAGGAAAGCATCAGCCCCCTCCCACTGGGGCAATGTCATCAACTTAAGGATTTTTCGTTGCAAACGTTCCACCGGAACGTTTG
>JBJERF010000120.1:0-2569 GCA_051882115.1 Ruminococcus sp.
GCGGTAATCGCTCTTAAACAGCAGCTGGGGCTGGATAAGCCTTTTCCGGTGCAGTATCTGTCGTGGCTCAACGGCCTCTTTCACGGAAATCTGGGTACTTCATACCGGATGAAAGAGCCTGTAACGTCAATTCTTCTGAATGCACTGCCCAATACGCTTATGGTTGCATTCGGGGCCATGGCACTGACGCTGCTTATTGCCATTCCCGTAGGTACCATGTGTGCAGTTACAAAGGACAGCATATTCGATACCATCATTAAATACATCACATTTCTGTTCGCTTCTTTCCCCAGCTTTTTTCTGGCACTTCTGCTGCTGTACCTGCTGGGCATGAAAGCAGGGATTTTTCCGGTCATCGGTACCACATCCAGTCTGGGTATGATCATGCCGGTTCTGACGCTGGCTTTCGGCAACTGTGCCTGGTATATCCGGCAGATCCGCACAATCGTACTGGGTGAACTGAATAAGGAATACATCCGCGGACTCCGTTCCAGAGGCGTTACCAATACAAAAATTCTTTTTTATCATGTACTGAAAAATTCCATGATTCCCATCGTGACCATGGTCGGTATCAGTTTCGGCTCCATGCTGGGCGGTACGGTCATCGTGGAAAGCATTTTCACCTGGCCCGGAATCGGCAAAATCGCCGTAGATGCCATCAGTCAGCGGGATTATCCCTTGATTCAGGGATTTGTGGTATGGGTATCACTGATGTATTTTGCAATCAACGGAGGGCTGGAATATCTGTATGTACTCCTGGATCCCCGTATTAAACGTAAAAAATAAGGAGGCCGGAGTTATGCCCGTAAACAGATGGAAAAATCTATATTTCAGAAGACTTGTATTCTGCTCCCTGCTGCTGACTGTCATTATCATCATTGCACTTGCAGCCCCTTTCATTGCTCCCAACGATGCCTATAAAGTCAATATGGCAGATGCTTATGTCGGACCGTGCAGACAGTATCCTCTGGGAACAGATGATCTGGGGAGATGCATTCTGTCACGCATCCTCTGCGGAGCCAGAACAACCATCTTTTCTTCCCTGTCCGTTGTAGCTGTCGTTGCCATCATCGGTACAGCAATCGGCATTACAGCCGGCTATACGGGCGGTATTGTGGATGAAGTCCTGCTGAAAATCACTCTGGTCTTTCAGGCTTTCCCGAACTTTATTCTGGCCGTTGCTGTGGCCGGTATCCTCGGAAGCGGTCTGCGCAACTGCATGATGTCCATCGTAGCCGTGTACTGGACCAAATACGCAAGACTTTCCCGAAGTCTGACACTGGGACTGGCGGAGGAAGACTATGTAAAGGCTGCAAGAGTATGCGGAGCCGGAGAATTCCAGATCATGCTGCGCCATATCATGCCCAATATGATCGCTCCTCTTATCACAACAGCAGCGCTTGACATCAGCGGTGTCATTCTGTATATGGCAGGTCTCTCTTTTC
The DNA here is from genome assembly GCA_051882115.1 of Ruminococcus sp. Taxonomy (GTDB): domain Bacteria; phylum Bacillota; class Clostridia; order Oscillospirales; family Ruminococcaceae; genus Ruminococcus_C. Next base: position 1,446 of record JBJERF010000120.1, read on the forward strand.
TGGGACTGGGGGCTGAAAAGCCCAGCTCGGAATGGGGATTGATGATGAATGAAGCCCGGGCTTATCTGCAGCTGCATCCCCGCCTGCTTTTTCTGCCGGGTATTGCCCTGCTGATCTGTGTAACCCTGTTTAATCTTTTTGGTGACTGCATCCGTGATTATATGGACCATCCGTACGGTAATCAGCCATCAGAAGAATAAAAAATTCAATCCAAGGAGGAACCTTATGAACAAATTAAGGAAATTACTGGCAGTATTACTGACTGCCGTCATGCTGACAGGCATGATCGCCGGCTGTTCCGGCAACAATTCCGGCGGCGCATCCGCCGATACCAAAGCAACCGAAGCAGGCAGCACTGCTGCCCAGGCCGATGAAACAGAACCTGCCAAAGAAGCTTCCGGCGAAAAGCACATGAATCTGGGATCAACCGGCTATTTTTCCACATCAAGCGCAGATCCCGCTGCTGATTACAACGGCTGGTATGAATCCATGATGGGGATTTTTGAAGGGCTGTACCGTCTGGACTACGATTTCAATCCTCAGCCTTATCTGGCAGAATCATATGAAACCCCTGATGACCTGACCTGGGTATTCACTTTAAGAGACGATGTAACATATCACAACGGTGAAAAGATGACCGCTGAACAGGTTAAAGCATGTCTTGAAAGAACAATCGAAGTAAATGCCCGTGCCCTGTCTCAGATTCCCATCGCTTCAGTTGAAGCGGACGGACAGAAACTGACCATCAAAACAGATTCTCCTGTTCCCAGTATGCTGGGGGACCTGTGTGATCCCTTATGGGTTATCTACTATACCGGTGATGACTGCGAATATGAAAAAATGCCTTACGGTACCGGCCCTTTTGCTATTACAAAATACGAGCAGGGCGTTGTAACCTCAGTTAAAGCCTATGACGGATACTGGGGCGGAAAAGCAAAAATCGATACAGCAGATTTCCTGGTAGTGGGTGATAATGATGCGCTGACCATGGCACTTCAGTCCGGTGAAGTAGATCTGGTTGTTAATCCCTCCTCTTCAGCATTATCACTGTTCAGCGATACTTCGAAATACACCACAGACATGGTAACCGGCAGCCGTGCCACCACACTGCATTTCAACCTGAA
>JBJERF010000121.1:0-11402 GCA_051882115.1 Ruminococcus sp.
GTATAAAAGTTTTCGGTCAAGCCTTTCTCAAAAGGCTTGTGGGGTCAAGGGGCAAGCTCCACGAGCCCGTCCCCTCTGCCCTTCGGGCATCTCCCCACCCCGTGGGGAGTCACCCCTTGTCGCCGTCCGCAGACGGCGAAACCAGCGTACCGCTGGATCGTCTACCCCACCCCCTTGTTTGTCACTGAAAACAGAAAAGCATGAACCCCCTCCCACTGGGGAGGGGGGGAAAGGGTGCCACAAGTTCAAAAAGTATAAAAGTTTTCGGTCAAGCCTTTCTCAAAAGGCTTGTGGGGTCAAGGGGCAAGCTCCACGAGCCCGTCCCCTCTGCCCTTCGGGCATCTCCCCACCCCGTGGGGAGTCACCCCTTGTCGCCGTCCGCAGACGGCGAAACACCCTGCGCCATACTTCCGGTGCGCGGGGAAAAGGGGTGAGAAATGCGACAGCATTTCGAGGGTTATTCCCCGCAGTGCGGGGAAATGTCCCGAAGGGACAAAGGGGACGGCGCCGTGGGCGAGCGGACAAGACCGCTTCCCCCTGTTCCAGCGATGAAGCCAAGTACATCTTGCAAACGTTCCGGTGGAACGTTTGCAACGCTCTTAACCTCTCAGTCTTGCCTTCGGCAAGCCAGCTCTCCTTAAAAGGAGAGCCTGTTTTACTCGCTGAATGATACAAGACTCGCAACATCCCCAAAAACCTTAATAATCTCCGGAGGTATCCTCCATCAGATGAAATGTAATGGTAAAATCTTCGTATGTGCCATCCTCACTGTAGCGGCGGCACTCTGCTTTTAGTGTGTCATCCGGACTGTATCCTTCAATGGCTGCACAAAGCATATCATAATTGTTGACGGCTGTTCCTTCCACAGAAAATAACAGATCATTGACTTTCAGACCCGATTTTGCAATATCACAGTCTTCGCTGATTTCCGTAATCCATAGACCTTCTCGCTCCGGTGCTTCTTCCAGATTGTACATGGCTGCGTATTCCGCTGCGATCTGCTCTGATTCCATAGAAACAAAGGTGATGCCAATACGGACTCTTCCGCTGACATATCCCTGATGGATCAGCTCTTCAATAATGGGTTTTGCCTGATTGATGGTGATGGCAAAGCCCAATCCTTCATAAGTGCTGCCGTACATGGCTGCATATTTGGATGAGGTGATTCCTACCACCTGACCATACAGATTCACCAGTGCACCGCCGGAATTGCCGGGGCTGATGGCAGCATTGGTCTGGATACATTCCATATAAAAGCCCGTTCGGTCGGTACGGATCTGACGACCCAGTGCAGAAACAATGCCGTTGGTGACCGTTCCTGTCAGTCCGGCAGGATTGCCGATGGCAACCACTTCTTCCCCTACCGCCAGTTCATCTGAATCTCCCAGAATTGCCGGTGTCAGCCCATCTATATCTGTGTGGAGAATGGCAAGATCCGACTTGCTGTCATAGCCCACCAGCTTTGCAGGATACAGGGATTCATCCCCGTAAATGGTGATCTTATAGGAATTACAGTCCATAATTACATGAGCATTGGTCAGAATATAGCCATCCTCGGAGAGAATGATGCCCGATCCGGTGCTGCACGGCGTCTGATCTGTATAAGCTGTAATTTCTACGATAGACGGGCTGACTAAAGCCGCTACCTCCTGTACAGAATAAGCACCATTTTCACCCGGTTCAGCCTGAGCATCCCATGCGGATTCCGGTTTTTCCTGCTGATAAATCACTACGTTTTCACGAGTTGGATTGATTTGCGAGGTAGAATGTGTGCTGCCTGAACCCGGATACTGCACCACATCACTGATGATGCAGTAAATAAAAAGTACTGTCAGCAGAAGGACGGCAATCTGCAAAAGCCGAACCACTTTCTTTTGTGCAGGTGTCAGCGGCGGTGCCGTTTCCTTTTTCTTCGGTGCAGGCTGAGGCATGCCATAGGCTGGGGTGGGCTGCTGATAGGGCGGATACTGAGGAGCCTGCCCGAATCCATACTGAGATGCATTCGGCTGCCCGTACTGGTGGAAATTCTGCTGTCCGTATCCCGTCTGTTGATAGGGCTGACGGAAGCCTGTGTTCCACTGGGGCATTCCATAGGGCTGCTGCTGCGATGATGGATTCTGGGGCTGTCTGTATGGCTGTGTATACGGCTGCTGAACAGGCGGTCGTTGGAACGGCTGTGAAGAAACAGGGGCATCCGTTGGCTCCGGCTGGATGGGTGCAGCGGTTTCCGGTTCAGTTTCGCTTTCTGCCGGTTCGGATGGCTCTTCCTGTACATCCGGCTGCGGCTGTGCTTCCGGTTCCGGTATGGCATCCGGCTGCGGATTTTCCGTCACAGATGCTGCTGCCGCCTCCGAAGCGGTATCAGAAGCGGATGCCTCATCCGGAACGGATGCCGGTGTACGCTGGGAAGAGGGTGTCTGCTCATATGTTTCCTCGTTCATGGGAAAAACTCCTTTCTAAATAGACCTCCTCGGAAACTTACGAAGCACCAGAATATCCTGCGGAATCCGGCACTTCTCCAGTTTCCGAGGCGGTCTAATGAAAAAAGCGGAAACACCTGCAATTTCTGCATTTTGTGCTCCGCCTTTCCGGTCTTTTTATGATTCGGCATTTTCTGCCGGTGGCTTTTTGGGGAAGGATACCGTAAATTCTGTAAAGACATTTTCTTCGCTGCTGACGCTGATTTGTGCGTTATGAAGACGAAGAATTTTACGGATAATGTCAAGACCCAGTCCCAGACCGGTTTTGTCCTGACTGCGGGAGAAATCCGATTTATAAAACCGATCGAAAATCTTGGGCAGCTCATCCTTCGGAATACCCGACCCTGTATTTCGGATGGCGAAAATCGATTCCTCTTTATTTTCCTCCAGACGAATGGTAATCGTACCGCCTGTATTTACAAATTTTACTGCATTTTCTGTCAGATTGTAGATGACCTGACCAATCAGGTCACGATCGCCGTATACACGGACAGTATCTGCATCCAGTCCCTCTACTGTGATATTGCGCTTTTCCAGTCGATTGCCGAACATCAGAATGGTACGGAAGATCAGATCATTTATAGTGAATAGTTCATGTTTGATCTGAATGGTGCCGTTGTCAAACTTCGTCAGATTCAGCATGGATGAAACCAGAATTTTCAGCCGCTGCATTTCCTGCGATACAATATACAAGTATTCTGTCCGCTTTTCCTTGGGAATGGTGCCATCCAGAATGCCGTCTACATAACCGCTGATAATGGTCATCGGCGTGCGCAGCTCATGAGATACATTGGATATAAACTGGGACTGCTGTTCGCCGGTGGCTTTTAAATTGCTGATGATTTGGTTCAGTGATTGAACATACTCCTGATAATAAGGGGAGGAGAAGTCCTCCGGATTCAGCATCTCGGAAAAGTCACCCTGTGCATAGCTGCGGGTGACACGCATCAATTCAGTATCCGGACGCACCAGATTTTTCAGGGTATATCTGGAAATAAACACAGCATATCCCACCAGCATCAGAAGAACAGAAATACAGCCTGTCAGAAGGATGGCACGGGTAAATTGTTCAATTTTCTGCGTATAGGTGTTGGTGAACAGAAAATATTCAGTTTCTGTGCCATCTGTTTCTGTAATAGTGAAAGCTATTCCGTGACAGATTACGGGACGTATTTCATCCGGATTGAATTTGCCCTTCACATCAGAAGTGTATTTGCCGTCTTTTCGTGCAGCATTCAGAATGGCATCTGAAACTGTAACAGATGCAGCCTCAATGCCGGCACCTTCAGAACAGGTGATACAGACGCCATCTGCATCAAAGAGAAAAAGAGACATCCCTGTTTCTTCACCGGATTTATCCAGAATATACTGAATATACGAGTCGGACAGTGTATCCCGTGTGGAACATTTCTGCTCCTGTGCGGTTGCCCTGCCGTATTTTTCAATGCTGTCCGCAATGATAGAGCTGCTGGAGGATGTCGTATTGTATACAGATGTCCGGAACAGGTAAATGCCCACCAGCCCCATTGCTACGGCAACAATACACAATGCCATCAGCTGTAACAGAATCATTCTTGCGGATAAGAATCTGCGGTGCTTTTGTAAATCAGGCTGCAAATATTCGGACATTTTTACTCATCATCCAGAGACTCAAACTTATAGCCTACACCCCAGACGGTCTTGAGAGACCAGCGGTCGGAAACGCCTTCCAGCTTTTCACGCAGACGCTTGATGTGAACGTCAATGGTACGGGAATCGCCGTAATATTCAAAGCCCCATACCTCGTCCAGCAGCTGGTCACGGGTATAAACACGGTTCGGATTGGATGCCAGATAGAACAGAAGCTCCAGCTCCTTCGGCGGTGTGTCAACCACCTTGCCGTCTACACGCAGCTCATAGCGTGTCATGTTTACGGACAGCTTGTCATAGCGGACTTCCTTCACCTCAGCCTCAGCCGGTGCGGTGGTGACTCTTCTGGAAATTGCCTTGATACGTGCAACTACTTCCTTTGTATCAAAGGGCTTTACAATATAGTCATCTGCACCCAGTTCCAGACCCAGCACCTTGTCAAAGGTGTCGCCCTTTGCTGTGATCATAATGATCGGTACAGAGGACTTCTTACGGATTTCACGGCATACCTGCCAGCCGTCCATGCTCGGAAGCATAACATCCAGCAGAATAATATCGGGCTTCAGTGCATTGAACTTTACCAGTGCTTCTTCTCCGTCATAAGATAAAATTACGCTGTAGCCGTCATTCTCCAGATACATCCGCAGTACGTCGCAGATGCTCGGATCATCGTCAACAACCAGTACCTTTTCCAGTGCCATAATGAATCATCCTCATTTCTTATAAAGTTTCGGAAATTTGCAGAGTTTATTTACAAACTATACCCTTATTGTACCATTATATTTCACATCGTATGTAAACATTTATAAAACAAATTATGTACAGTCTGTAAAATATGAACTCAGTAATGAACAAATGTGTATTTGTTATATTGTTTTTAGCAAATTTTTCCTGCTTTGCAGCAGGGGCATACCTGCCGACTTGTTTGTATCAACTGCGGTAAAATTATGGTTTTATTCCATGAAAATTGTGCAAATGGCTGAAAATCGAAAAAGCACTTGATTTTTTCTGAAAAGTTGGTAAAATAGAATTAGCACTTGATACAAGAGAGTGCTAACAGAACAAAGCTTAAAGTGATAAATGATTACACAAGGAGGAATTCATATGACAATCAAACCGCTTTTCGACAGAGTTTTCATAAAAATCGCAGAGGCCAAGGAAGAAAAGACAGCAGGCGGACTGCTGCTTTCTCCCAAGGCAGTGACCGGTGAACCGGTTGTAGGCGAGGTCGTTGCATGCGGCGGCGGCAAGTATGCCACCAATGGTACGCTGATTCCTATGAGCGTAAAGGTCGGCGATCGGGTGCTGCTGAACAAGTCTGCTGGTCAGACCATCAAGGTGGACGGCGAAGAGCTGATTATGGCTTACGAAAGCGAGATTCTCGCAGTTGCTGAATAAGCCTGCTGTGTGAAATCAGAAAATCAGACTACTATAATAACAGAAGGAAAAAGGAGATTTTGATTATGGCTAAGACGATTAAGTACAATGCAGATGCAAGAGATGCCCTGATTGCCGGCATCGACAAGCTGGCTGATACCGTAAAGATTACACTGGGTCCGAAGGGCAGAAATGTGGTTCTGGACAGAGAGTTCGGTGCTCCGCTGGTTACCAATGACGGTGTGACCATTGCAAAGGATATCGAGCTGGAGGATGCTTTTGAAAACATGGGCGCACAGCTGGTGCGTGAAGTTGCAACCAAGACCAACGATGCTGCCGGTGACGGTACGACAACCGCTACTGTACTGGCACAGGCTCTGGTACATGAGGGTATGAAGAATATCGCTGCCGGTGCCAATCCGATGGTTCTGCGCAAGGGCATTTCCAAGGCTGTAGATGCTGCTGTGGATGCCATCAAGAGCAACTCCAAGGAGCTGGATGGTACAGAGGATATTGCACGTGTTGCTACCATTTCTTCTGCGGATGAATCTGTGGGTCAGCTCATTGCAAAGGCAATGGAGCAGGTTACAACAGATGGTGTAATTACCATCGAAGAGGGCAAGACTGCTGAAACCTACAGCGAGGTTGTAGAAGGTATGCAGTTCGACCGTGGCTATCTGTCTCCGTATATGGTTACAGACCGTGAGAAGATGAAGGTCGTTTATGATGATGCACTGGTATTCATCACAGACAGAACCATCAGCAACATTCAGGAAATTCTGCCGCTGCTGGAACAGATCGTACAGATGGGCAAGAAGCTGCTGATTATTGCAGAGGATATTGAAGGCGAGGCTCTGACCACCATTATCCTGAACAATCTCCGTGGTGTATTCAAGTGCGCTGCTGTAAAGGCTCCGGGCTTCGGCGACCGCAGAAAGGATATGCTGGAGGATATTGCCATCCTGACAGGCGGTACCGTAATCTCCAAGGATCTGGGTATGGAACTGAAGGATGCAACCCTTGATATGCTGGGCAGCGTTCGTCAGGCTGTTATTGATAAGGAAAACACCATTCTGGTGGGCGGTTCCGGCGATGCATCTGCAATTTCAGAGAGAATTGCTGAAATCAAGAATCAGATTGAGCTTTCCACCTCTGACTTTGACCGTGAAAAGATGCAGGAACGGATCGGCAAGCTGTCCGGCGGTGTTGCTGTTATCAAGGTTGGTGCTGCAACTGAGGTCGAGATGAAGGAGAAGAAGCTGAGAATTGAGGATGCACTGTCTGCAACAAAGGCTGCTGTAGAAGAGGGCATCGTAGCAGGCGGCGGTACTGCATTGATCAATGCAATGCCGGCTGTTGAAAAGCTGATTCCTACACTGGAGGGCGATGAAAAGACAGGTGCAAAGATCGTTCTGCGTGCACTGGAAGCACCCCTTCGTCAGATCGCTGCCAATGCTGGTCTGGAAGGCAGTGTAATTATTGATAAGATCCGCAGAAGCCGCAAGGTTGGCTATGGCTTTGATGCATATCAGGAAGTATACTGCGACATGATGAGCAGCGGTATTGTTGACCCGACCAAGGTAACAAGAAGTGCCCTTCAGAATGCGGCATCCATCGCTGCAATGGTGCTGACCACAGAGAGTGCCGTAGCAACCATCAAGAAGGATGAACCGGCTGCTGCAGCTGGTGCCGGTGCTGCTGGTATGGGCGGTATGTATTGATTCCCCACTCTGATTTCCATCGAGTGTAATTGAAAACGGATGTCCCTTCTCAATGGGGCAAAGTGAAAAAAGGCTGTTGCAAATGCACTTGCAACAGCCTCTTTCTAATTATAAAAGTTTTTTTGCGCCGCTTTTTTCTCAAAAAAAGCGGTCGGGGGGTCAAGGGGGCGAGCAGCCCCCTTGTCGCCGTCCGCAGACGGCGAAACCAGCGTACCGCTGGATCGTCTACCCCACCCCCTTTGATGTTACCGAAGATGGAAAGGCATCAACCCCTCCCACAAGGGAGGGGGAGAAGGTTACTGCAAGTCTAAGCAAAGAGGAGGGGCGAACAAGACCGCCCCTCCTTGTTCCAGCAATGAAGCAAAGTATATCCTGCAAACGTTCCGGTGGAACGTTTGCAGCGCAGGAAAAGCGGCTGAAAAATCATTCTTCGGCAGCAGCTGTGGTTTCAGCAGCTTCTGCTTCTGTGCTTTCTTCTCTCGTCTGAGGGGGCATTTCGATATCTTCAAACTCATCCTCACGGAAGGTATAGGCGATTGCCTGAGAGATATCATAATGTTCATCGGCACCGCCCAGCGGCAGACAGTACAGCGTCAGCTCTCTGAAATTATTGGGCACCTCCGCCGGAATATAGCCCGTTTGCGTATCACCGGTTTCCAGTGTCTCTGTCAGCATGTTCACATCTGCGCCGAACTGCTTCTGTGTACTGCTGATTGCCTGAAGCGTAGACGTATTGTACGGCTCGCCGTCTACATCAAACTCAAAGCTGGTCAGCATGTTTGCATCAATCGGTTCATCTGAATGGTTGGTTACGGTCACTTCCAGAAAGACAATATTCGTCAGAACGCCGTCTTGCGCCCCGTAGTATTCACTGCGGTACAGCTTGTTGACCGTTACTTCTACATTGCCCACAGAGGATACTTCGCCTACATTTCCGATTTGTGTCACACGGGTGACTTCTGTGGGAACATATGCGCTGTTGCTCTGCCCGGCAGGCTTTACATCATTGGTTTCCTTGCAGCCCGATGCTGTGCCCAGCAATGCAAGGATACACAGCAAAGTGGCTGTTTTTTTCAGGTTCATGAAACCTACTCCTTTGTTTGGTTGAAAATAAATATATATGTATAGATAAGAACCTGCCGAATCTCCGACAGGCTCTAAGCAAAAACCGCTTCCCCATAGGGAGAAGCGGTCTTTTGAAAGCAAAGCTTATGCTTCCTCATCAACGATTGCCTGAACCGGACATGCATCTGCACAAGAACCGCAGGAAACGCAGGTGTCTGCATCGATTACGTATGTTTCTTCGCCCTGGCTGATTGCGCTGATAGGACATGCACTTTCACATGTACCGCAGGAAATGCAGGAGTCAGTAATTTTATATGCCATGATATTTCACCTCCATAAAACGGAAATCACAGAATCTGTTTTTCTGCTTTTTCATTATAGCAGATTCCACATGAAATTGCAAGGGCTTTTTGTCGGTGGAACCAATTTCTTTTTTTCCATTGTCGAATTTACGTGCTTTGAAAAAACAAATGAGAAAATTTCATAAAATGTGTGCAGAAATCACATTTCATCTGGATGGGATTGTGTTATAATAAGGAAGCTTTGAAAGGGGATTTTGTTCGTTATTCGGAAATATGCTCCATTGCCTGACACAAAATGGTGCCGATATGATGATCTGCAAGGGCATAAAAAATCGTTTTTCCTTCCCTTCGGCTGGAAACAAGACGTGCTTGCTTCAGAATGCGGAGCTGGTGCGAAATGGCAGACTGGGTCATGTTCAGCTTCTTTGCAATGTCGCAGACACAGGCTTCCTGCTGAAAAAGAAGAAAAATAATGCGGATGCGTGTAGTGTCCCCGAATACTTTGAACAGTTCCGCCACCTCATAAAGCGATTCTTCATTTTCAATGCCTTCTTTCAGGAGGCTGCCCAGCTCCTGCTGAATGGGGTGTTTGTGATTCATGATAATTCCTCCTTATGATCCATAGCTTAATCATACGATATTTTGCTGGGATTGTCAATATCATGGTCTGAGATTTCACGGAAATCAATTTTTTTCAAAATACAGCTTTTTGTAGGGGCGAGCATCGCTCGCCCGATTCAAAAAACACGTAGATTCAGGGGCGACCAATGGTCGCCCCTACCAAAAAACAATCGGCTGCAAACGCATATATTTTAAAAATTGATTTCCGTGCTGAGATTTCCATAACAAAAATTAAGGATGATGAGATGAAACAATTTGATATCGCACAGCTGTCTGATGAAACGGATATTGCGGATCTTGCAGATGCTCCCATGCAGACAGCGGCATATAATCAGGTCTATCGGGAATGGCGGTGCAGAGAGGGCAATTTGTTTGCCTTCCGTGGAAAGCTGAAACAGAATCTGCATACATATGTAGATGGAATCGGCGTGCGGGAAAATGTACCTGCCAAACGGGAACGGCTGGCTTTGCACAATGTATTTCTGCTGATGGCAGGCGTTGTTCTGATTTATGCGCTGGCGGAAAATGTGCTGGTGCTGCCGCTGATGCTACTTCTGAAAACATTGGGTATAGAAATCAGCTACAGCTTTAATGATCGGATCGCTTACGGCAATCAGTATGCCGTGCTTTGCGTGCTGCTGTTTGAAACGCTGCTGAAATATCTGCTGCCTGTCTGGCTGGTGCATACACAGGTAAAAATGCCGCGAAAGGCAGCTTATCCTTTGGCTGTTCGGGACAAGTGGTGCGTCGGTGCAGATGCTTGTTCCATGTGCATCGGATTTTTTGCAGTAAGCCTTTTACGTTTGCTTTTTCCAGTGGAAATTTTCAATGTCAATAATATCGGCATGTCATATGAGGTCATTTCTTATATGGATGCCTGGTGCAGTACATTTTATCTGATATTTAAGCTGGCAATTACGCCTATACTGGCGGAGGTTCTGCTTCATGGCATGCTGTTTCAGGTGCTGCGGCAGTTTGGTGTCAGCTATGCAGTGCTATTGACTGCCTTTTTGAATGCCATGGTGCTGCATGATCCGGTTGCTTTCCTGACTACCTTTGTGACGGCGGTTCTGACTGGCTATGGCGTCTGGCAAAGCGGCTCCTTGCTGACAGGTATATGGGTTCGTATGCTCAGCAGAACCATGAGCTTCCTGTTGTTCGAAAGCGAGAATTTTCCGTCATTGGGACGGATTCCCGGCAGTGTATGGTTCCTTCTTCTGGTGTTGCTGGTGGGTGCGCTGGGCTGGGGACTGCTTTCCCTTTCCAGTAAGAAAAAATGGACGCTTCGGGATTATGTTACATTCCTGCCTATGCGCACAAAAGCCAAGGCAGCTGCTTGCAGTATGCCCATGCTGGCTGTCTGGATTCTGTGCTTTCTGCTGATGATGATTGAAATTTTTTCATAGGTGACGATATGACGGAAAAGATGATATTGCAGCCCCAGCGGCAGTATATGGAGCGTGCGCTGGAACTGGCAGCATATGCTGCTTCTTTGGGCGAGGTGCCTGTAGGTGCGGTTGTTGTTCATAAGCCTACGGGTGTGGTGATTGGCGAAGGCTGGAATCTTCGTGAGCAGAAACGCAATCCGCTGGCACATGCAGAGATGATGGCCATTGATGCGGCAAGCCGGAAGCTGGGCGGATGGCGGATTGTGGACAGTGCACTGTATGTGACGCTGGAGCCGTGCCCCATGTGCTGCGGCGGCATTCTTCATGCACGGCTGGATGATGTGATTTTTGGTGCTTATGATGAGAAATCCGGCTCGGTTTGTTCTGTGCAGCAGATGTTTGCTTTTCCCTATAATCACCATCCCCGGATTACGGACGGTTTTATGGAGGCGGAATGTGCGGAACTGCTCCGTCGGTTCTTTCGGGAACTGCGGCAGAAAAAAAGGAAACACTGGCACAGGGAGATGTCCCATGCACAAGAACGAGTACTGGGCTTACAGGAATAAACCAGCGTGCCGCTGGACCGCCAGCGTACCGCTGGACCGTTTACCCCACCCCCTTATTTGTCACTGAAAACGGGAAGGCATCAGCCCCCTCCCACGAGGGAGCCAGCGTGCCGCTGGACCGTCTACCCCACCCCCTTGAACGTTACTGAAAACGGATAGGTATCAGCCCCCTCCCACGAGGGAGGGGGGGAAGGGTACAAAGGTATAAAAGTTTTTTTGCGCCGCTTTTTTCTCAAAAAAAGCGGTCGGGGGG
>JBJERF010000122.1:0-2484 GCA_051882115.1 Ruminococcus sp.
TGGCAACCAGGATATTGGCAGAAGGATACAACTGGAGCCATTCCGCCGCCCACTGCTCCGTGATGTGATTGGGCACCACAATCAGGGACTTGGTGCACAGGCCCAGCCGCTTGCTCTCCATTGCCGCCGCAACAATCTCGAAGGATAGCGATAGGTAATCCTTTGGTCGGGGTATGCAGCCGAAGGCTGCATATTCGTTCCTCCAGATTTTCCCCCGCTCCAAACCGTGCGTGACAGTTTCCCATCACACGGCTTTCCATCGTCAGCAATTTTTATGACAATCTATACATCAAACAGATTTGCCCTTTAGAAAACGAGTTCCGGCATTTCTGCCATCACACGAAGTTTATTGAGCTTTGCCAACTGCTTTTTATCCGGGTTCAGCACTTTCAGGTATTTTCGGATGGTGCGCTCATTACTGGAATGGATGAGAATGTGAACCACATCGGAAACAATAATCAGATTTTGGTAGCTGTCATTGCCACCCAGAACCAACGGCTTTTTGTGGTGACAGTCCACTTGATTTGCTTCCAGTTCCACACCGGAAACGGCACATTTGCCTTTCTGTGCAACATAGAGCGCAATGCGGTTGTCGTTGTATTCCACGCTTTGCTTGCCACATGGATTATTCATCAGATAATAGAGGACTGCCATATTGATACCGGCAAGATTCCTGTGAATCTCTATCCGTCCTTCTGGCGTGTACTTATTTACCCGATTTTTCTTGTCCATGGGGACTCTGTGCTGCACATAAGCAATCGGGATGATGGCGTGACCATTCAGATAACGCACTTCCCGGCTTGTACCATACTTCTCCAGAATATACCTGTTTGTGATTTGACCTTTCTTTTGCAGTCTGTGCTTCAACCTGTTGTAAAGGCTCTTTTTGACATCGAAAGCGATTTTGTGAATATCAGTATTCACATGAGTTGCTATGCAGTAATAGTTATGAATGCCCATGATGTAGGAGTTGTACTTTTGAATCAGCCGATACTCCATTCCGGGATCATAGGTTTGCCGTATCTGCCCGATGATTCCCTTGCTTTTCTCCCGAATTTTCAGTAATGCCTTATCCTTGATATGCGCTTCCACTACATACCGTAGCTGTCCATCTGGCTTCTTTCCCTTTGTTCGGACTTTTAACTTAAAGCCCAGAAACTCAGAGTAATGGCGTTTCAGATTTACAATCTTCGATTTTTCTGGACTGATTTCCAGTCCCAGTCGCTCCAAAAGCCATTGTTTTGTTGCCTCGAACAACTTGACTGCATCTGACCGCTTTTTGCAAAAGATCTTAAAGTCATCTGCATAGCGGACAACATAGCATTCTTTCAGTTTTGTAGTGCGTAATGCCCGGATGGTATTCGATTTATCGGGAGTTCCATTTGCATATATTCTGTGTACATAGTTCTTTTGCGTGGGCATTTCTTCCCATTGGCTGACAATCCACCAATCCAGTTCATTCAAGACTATGTTGGATAGCAGCGGGGAAATAATGCCACCCTGTGGCGTACCCTTTTCGGGAAAGCCGATTCCAGCCACTTCTGCCTTTAGCATGGCAGAAATGATGGACAGAAGCTTTTTGTCCCGGATGCCGAGTGTCCACATCTGCTTCAGCAGTTTTCCGTGGTTCACATTGTCAAAGAAGGATTTTATATCTATATCAATGACATAGTGGCAACCGACACTTTGTATCATTCTCTCCGCTTGGGCAATGGCATTTTCTGCACTATGGTCTGGTCGAAATCCATTGCTTCGCTTGAAGAATTTTGCTTCGCAGATTGGCTCTAATACTTGCAGAATACATTGCTGAATGAGCCTGTCCATAATGGTGGGAATGCCCAGGGGACGGGTTTTCCCGTTGTCCTTTGGAATCTCCACTCTGCGGACAGCATTGGGAATATACCAGTCCAGCTTTCGCTGAACATGGCAGACTAAGGCATTTTCATTCCATTTATTCAAATCGCTTATTGTCTTGCCATCCACACCTGCCGTGCGACTGCCATCATTCTTTCTCATGTTTCTGTATGCCAGCTTGATATTCTCTGGTCGCTTTATCAGCTCCACAAGGCTGTGAAACTGGTGTTTTGCGGCACTTTCAGCATACAGTTCATCAAAAACAATCTGCATATCGTAGTATTCGGAGTTGCGGATTTTCTGCTTCTTTAAGGGTTTCTTCTTGTTTGCCAAAGTCAGTTACTTTCCTTTCTTGCGAGAGGATTTCGCTTTTCTTAGTCATACTCGAACCTTTGAATCTGTATAGTTCTTAATTTATTTACTGCTGACGACTAGTGGCTATCCCTCCACCGCTTCTTTTTCGCAGCGGCTTCATCGGTACTACGCCACCTCTCTCAGATGGATAAAGAATTGTTATATGCAGATGCACTTTCCAATTCAACACTTCACAGCCTGTAACCGGCTCCATGTTCCATCCTTTCCACGTTCCAATATTCCTATCTGTACATATCTGCCCTTAGGTGTCCCTCT
>JBJERF010000123.1:0-2449 GCA_051882115.1 Ruminococcus sp.
CATGTATCCGCGTTGGCTTCGGGTTATTGCAAAGCATCATCCGCAGGATATCCGGGATTTCATGGTAAATATCCTTGATGTGGATGATTCTCTGACGCAAGAGGAGATCGTTCAAAATGGAGTGGACAAGGTGTTCACTCTTCTTGAAAAAGGTGATCTTCCGAACAATTACCTCTATTACTTCTCTCAGTCAGATGAAAAAACCATGGATGATGCGATAGAGGAAGAATATGATGGAAGTCTCACAAAAGAAGAAATGAAAGAAATGCTGATGGATTGCTATAGAGAAAGATAAAATCGATGCTTCAAAACATATAATTAGGAGAAAAACGATGGAATATAGAAAATCAATCATTATTTTTCGAATGGGAGGAGTCTTTGAAAATGCGTGAGAAAAAGGCCGGAATCGGTGGCAATCAGTATGTGTCCTACGCAGCACGTACCGGAAATGAGAGCATTGTTTACTTTACTCGTGACCTGTCCGCAGAAGGGTTGCAGAAAATCTATGGAAGGGTTTCTGCATCTATTGTTGGGAAAATTGCTGTTAAGCTGCATACTGGTGAACAGCACGGACCCAACATTCTCCCAAGAGATTGGGTGAAGTCGCTGTTGGAAAACGCCATACCCAATGCCACCATCGTGGAAACCAACACTTACTATCCCGGAGACCGTTACACCACGGAATCACACCGCAGAACGCTGGCCGTCAATGGCTGGACCTTCTGCCCGGTGGATATCTTGGATGCAGACGGCACTGTAATGCTTCCAGTTCAAGGCGGAAAGTGGTTTTCAGAAATGTCAGTGGGTGCGCATCTGTTGAATTATGATTCTATGGTGGTGCTAACGCATTTTAAGGGACACGCCGGAGGCGGATTCGGCGGTAGCAATAAAAATATCGGCATTGGCTGCGCGGATGGGCGTATCGGAAAGAAAATGATCCATACCTACCCGGACTCGGAAGACATGTGGAGCATCAATCAGGAAGAATTTATGGAGCGCATGACGGAGTCCACGAAATCGGTTTGGGAATATTTTGGAAACCATCTTACCTATGTGAACGTTATGCGGAACATGTCGGTATCCTGTGATTGCGAGGGTATCCATGCTGCGCCGGTGGTCACGCCCAATGTGGGAATTGTGGCTTCCCTTGACATTCTGGCGGCGGATCAAGCCTGTGTGGATATGGTTTATGCCATGACAGAGCAGGAACACCATGATTTGGTGGAACGTATCGAGAGCCGTCATGGCCTTCGACAGTTGACATATATGAAGGAGCTTGGCATGGGGAATGACAAGTATATTTTGATCGATATTGACAACGGCGATGCGCATATCAAGGCGGAGGATGCCGTCAAAAATCTGAAGCCCTTCAAATAATCAGATAAACCTGAAAAAAGGAGCATTGAATCATCCGATTCACACTACCTGAGAAAATGCAGATGCGATTTGTTTCAGGGCCATCTTTTGGAAGGACTAACCATTGACTACGCAGGCGAATCGAAGGGATGCTCAATGCATTAGAGGATTATGATGAAAGTAAAGAGAAGAAACTTGACAGGTACTACGGATACACAGCTTCGGGAATATGAAATCAAGCACAGTACCGTTTCCAGAAAAGCGGCGGCACAGGGCATGGTATTGCTGAAAAACGACGGAGAAGTATTACCCCTGAAATGCGGTGCGAAAATTGCTTTGTACGGAGCAGGTGCGGTTCAGACCATTAAAAGCGGTCAGGGTTCTGGGGATGTAAACAGTCGCAAAACAGTGAGTATTTGGGAAGGCCTGAAAAATGCGGGCTATGATATTGTTACGGAAGATTGGCTTCATGAGTTTGAGCAGACTTATTTCGATGCACGGCTGGCGTGGAAAAAGATTCTGTGGGAAAAAGCCGACGAAGCGAACGCCGGAGATGGTTTCACATTTTATGATACAACTGCATCAACGGTGTTCATGCCGCAAACAGCTTTGATTTGTGTACCAAGGTCGCGCGAAACTAATGGGGATACACAGGACTAATCATGACAGATTGGACAACTACTGGCAGCGAAAACTGTACCGCCAGCGGCTGCATGCGCGCCGGTAATGATTCTGTCATGCCCGGATCGAGCGAAGATCATGAAAACATCCGTCAGGAGCTAGCGGCAGGAACACTGAATATCTGGGATATGAATCGCTCCGTGGCCAGACTTGTGAATACGATCTGGAAATCTGACCGTTATGAACTGTGAGGAATACTATGAAGAATTCTGAAGGTAGAAGTTCCGTACAGGCTGTATTGGGTGCCGATGGAGTGGAGAAACTGGCTGAACTCTGCGTGGGATAACGAATTCTGCGGATGAATATCGTCGGCTCTGTCAAAAGAGACGTCGCAGGCATCATAATCATTGAATCGCAGAGAATGGAACACCGCTGACCGTTGCTTTCTGTGACGGTCAGCGGTATTTTTATA
>JBJERF010000124.1:0-11022 GCA_051882115.1 Ruminococcus sp.
AATATCACATAAAAACTGTGCTTCAACAGGAGCTGGCTGCTGGCAGCAGTCGGTTCCTGTTTGCTTTTTGACAGAATGGGAGTGATTGCAATGGGTGCACAGGTAAAAAAATATGAGATGGATATGTGCAGCGGCGGGATTTTAAAAAAGATGCTGATGTTTGCATTGCCGCTGATGCTGTCCAGCATTTTGCAGCTGCTTTTTAATGCAGCAGATGTGGTTGTGGTAGGAAAATTTGCAGGAGACAATTCGTTGGCAGCTGTTGGTTCCAATACGGCACTCATCAATTTGCTGACCAATTTATTTATTGGACTTTCGGTGGGTGCCAATGTTACAGCGGCTCGTTTTTTCGGTGCAAAATCAGAGGATGATTTAAGCAGGACGGTTCATACTTCCATGGCATTGAGTATACTCAGCGGTTTGCTTCTGACAGGAGTGGGTCTGGCAGGAGCAAAGCAGATGCTGATCTGGATGCAGACACCGGAGGAGGTTTGTGATCTGGCAACGGTATATCTGCGTGTTTACTTTTTGGGCATGATTCCCAATATGATTTACAACTTTGGAAGTGCCATTCTGCGTGCCGTAGGGGATACAAAACGACCGCTGTATTATTTGCTGGGAGCTGGTGTTGTCAATGTCGTTTTCAATCTGTTTTTTGTAATTGTTCTGAAAATGGATGTGGCAGGTGTTGCATTGGCAACCGTGCTGTCCCAGATGATTTCAGCCGGTCTGATTGTACGTTGTCTTATGCGGGAAAAGGGCGGCATTCACTTCAGCTTCCGGATGCTCTGTATGAACCGGCGGATTCTTGGGATGATTCTGCGCATTGGCTTGCCGGCAGGTATTCAGGGTATTATTTTTGCTTTGTCCAATGTTGTGATACAGTCTTCCATCAATATTTTCGGCAACATTGTTGTAGCAGGAAATTCTGCCGCTGCCAATATTGAGAGCTTTGTATATATGGCGATGAATGCATTCTATCAGGCGACCATTTCTTTTGTCAGTCAGAATTATGGAGCCGGACAGCATAAAAGAATCCATCGTATTGTGCTGGAAGGGGAGGGCTGTGTCATAGTTGTGGGGCTGATTCTGGGAAATCTTGCCGTACTTTTCGGAGAACCGCTGCTGCATATCTATTCAGATAATCCGGATGTTATTGCCGCCGGGATGATACGTCTGATGATGATATGCAGCCTGTATGCACTTTGCGGTATCATGGATGTTATGGTTGGTGCGCTCAGAGGTATCGGTTATTCGATGATTCCTACCATTGTATCACTGATTGGTGTATGCGGACTTCGTCTGCTCTGGCTGGCAACTGTATTCCAGATGCCTGCTTATCATCGGATAGAAATGGTCTATATTTCCTATCCTATTACATGGACCATTACCATTATTGTCAATGGAATTTGTTTTTTCTGTGTGAGAAAACGTGCATACCGAAAAATTTCGTGTACCGCATAAATTATGATGGTAGGTTCTCAGATGATGGGGTCATTCATCTTCATGAAAAACGGTTTCAATGAGCTTTCCTGCCCGTTCCGGTGTATAACGCCATCGGTCGATATGGCGTTCCTGTACAAAATAATGCAAGGGCGGAGGCGGTGTATCCGGTTCAAATACATCCACAATTACGAGTTTGACTTTCATTTTTTCCGGAATCAGCGCTTTTATGTAAACGCTGGCACATTGACCGGTTTGTAAATGCTCATGAGGTTCAGCAAGTCCAGCCAGATTCGGGGTTAGTTCGATGAATACGCCATAGGATTCTACAGACCGGATCATACCGGCAACGGTTTCGCCTACGGAAAACAGGGCTGCATTTTCTTCCCATGTACCCAGCAGCTCCTTATGTGTCAGGCATAGTTTTCCGTCTTCAAATCCGCTGACTACAGCACGGATATTCTGACCGATCCGGAACCGATCGGACGGATGTGCAATTCGTGATACAGAGATTGCATCAATGGGAATCAAAGAGGGAATGCCGCAGCCGGCATCTACAAAGCATCCGAAGCGTTCCATATGCGTAATGCGCACGGGAATTACATCTCCCGGTCTGCGTCGGGAGAGATATTGTTCCCAGCATTCATCCTGAACAGCCTTTCGGGACAGAACGGCTCTGGGCATTCCGGTACTGTCACGTTCGATACGCAGCACACGGAAGCATACAGGCTTTCCGGCACGTGCAATCAGTGCAATATCACGGGTTGTGCCTTCACGGATGCCACGGGCACCCTCCTCACGGGGGATGATGCCCTGCATACAGGGCAGATTTACAATGAGATTATGTGCACTGTCACATACAACGGCACGTGCTTCTAAAATGGTGCCTTTCTGCATGGCGCAGGACAGTGCTTCCGGACTGCGGATGGCAGCAAGATTTTCTGCTGTATGCAGACGGCTTCCTTCAGGTAAATATTCTGTCATTTTGACCTCCAAAACATTACTCAGCAGAATTCTGCTTGATTTGGTATAGTCTATGCCGTGTGCTTTTGTTTTATGACAGAGGCGGCAGGCTTCCGCCCCATGCTGTAAGGATTCTGTATGCTGCCGGAATGGATTCTGTATTGCATACAATCTGTAAATGGGCAGTCTGTCGTTTCTGTACTTCGCTTAAATCCTCATAGTTGTATTCCGTTTCTACCAGTGCGGTAATATAATGCTGAGACAATACCGCAGTGGGCAGCAGTGTAAAGCGTTTTGGATGAGGATGGGTTAATGCTATGCTTTCCGGATGTTCCGGATAAATGGCAATGATTTGCGTATCATGCAAACGTTTTTTTACAGCAAAGGCAGCTGCTTCTGCTGTGTCATAATTTTCGAATTTTGCTTGAATGGTCTGACGCATAATACCTCCTTTTTGAAAATAAAACGCTTGAATTTAGAAGAAATGCCGATTTTCATCTTTGGTTTTTATTATTTTTCGACAAACAGAAAAAAATATAAGCAGAAAATATTGCCATATGAAAGAAAATGGGGTATAATAGATATACATGTGTGCACAGTATCAGAGAATAGGAAGAGGTGCATGAAAATGGATGTTCGTCCGTCCGATATTCTGATTATGAAAAAACCGCATCCCTGCGGCGGAAATGAAATGTATGTCATTCGCTCAGGAATGGATTTCAAGCTGCGCTGTACACGGTGCGGCAGGGAATTTATGGTGCCCAGAAATAAAATTGAAAGGCGGATCCGCAGAATTGTACGTGAGCAGGCAGCGGACCATGCAGATAAATCATAATTCGATGAAAGGTGTCAAAAATCATGCTGGAAAAGCTCAGACAAATGGAAGTCAATTATCATACACTGAATCAGAAGCTGATGGATCCGGAAATTGTTTCGGATCAGCAGAAATATGTGGATTTGATGCGGGAATATAAGCGTATGACACCCATTGTGGAGCTGTATCATGAATATCAGCGTGCGGAGCGTGATTTTCAGGATGCACGGGAGCTTCTGTCATCCGGAGATACAGATCCGGAGCTGCATGAAATGGCACAGATAGAATGGGAAGAATCCAAGGAAAAGTGTGATTCCCTCCGGCTGCAGCTGAAACGGATGCTGCTGCCGAAGGATCCCAATGATGATAAAAATGTCATTATTGAAATCCGGGGCGGTGCCGGCGGTGATGAAGCAGCCCTGTTTGCCGGTGCACTGTATCGTATGTACAGCATGTATGCGGAATCCCACGGATGGAAGCAGGAAATTCTGAATGCCAATCCCACCGAACTGGGGGGCTATAAGGAAATCAGCTTTTCCATTGAAGGAGAGGGCGCATATTCCCGTTTCAAGTATGAAAGCGGTGTACATCGTGTACAGCGTGTCCCTGAAACAGAATCTCAGGGGCGGATTCATACTTCCACTGTAACGGTTGCCGTTCTTGTAGAGGCGGATGAGGTTCAGCTGTCCATCAATCCGGCTGATTTGCGGATTGATGTGTTCCGTGCAAGCGGTGCCGGCGGTCAGCATATCAACAAGACAGAATCTGCCGTTCGTATTACCCACATTCCCACAGGCGTTGTTGTGGAATGTCAGGATGAACGGAGTCAGTTTAAGAATAAAGAACGTGCAATGCTCATTCTGCGCTCCCGTTTGTATGAATCCATGCTTCAGCAGCAGAATGATAAGATTGCTTCGGAACGCCGGATGCAGGTAGGCAGCGGCGATCGTTCCGAGCGTATTCGTACCTATAATTATCCCCAGGGACGAATGACGGATCATAGAATTGGTCTGACACTCTATCGTCTGGAGGATTTGTTAAACGGAAATTTAGATGAAGTGTTCGACGCTCTGGCAACAGCGGATGAGCTGGCAAAGCTTGCGGGCGAGCAGGATGAGGCGTAAAAGAAAATGGAGACAGTACAGCTTTCTGCGGATGCAGCCGGACTGGAAAAAGCGGCTGCATGGATAAAAAACGGTGAGGTAGTCGGCATGCCGACAGAAACTGTATATGGACTGGCGGCGGATGCATGCAATCCGGAGGCAGTGGCAAAGGTATTTGCAGCCAAGGGGCGTCCTGCCGATAATCCGCTGATTGTGCATATTGCCACTATGGATATGCTTTCGCCGCTGGTTCGTGAGATTCCCGGAATTGCCCGTCGTCTGGCAGCGGCATTCTGGCCGGGACCCCTGACAATGATTTTTCAAAAACAGGACATTGTTCCGATGATTACATCCGGCGGTCTGGATACAGTGGGCATTCGTATGCCTGCCCATCCGGCTGCACTGGAGCTGATTCGTCTGTCCGGCTTGCCGCTGGCAGCTCCATCCGGAAATGTTTCCGGCTATCCCAGTCCTACAAGTGCACAGCATATGATGCGTGATATGGCAGGAAAAATTGCTGCCATTATAGACGGCGGCGTATGTTCAGTAGGGGTGGAGTCTACCGTTATTGCTTTTGAACAGGACAATACGGTGCGGATTCTCCGTCCGGGCGGAATTACCCGTGAACAGCTGCTGACCGTGGCAGATCATGTAATCATTGATCCGGCGATTCTGCATGAGCTTCAGGAAGGGCAGACGGTGCGCTCTCCGGGCATGAAATATCAGCATTATTCCCCCCGTGCACATGTTGTGCTGGTGGAGGGAAGCTGCGACTGCTTCTGTCGCTATGTAAATGCACATGCAGCAGATGGAGTTTATGCCCTGATGTTTGACGGAGAGGGTGACGGACTTTCTGTTCCGGTGATGACCTACGGTGAAAATGAACAGGAGCAGGCACATCAGATTTTCTGTCGTCTGAGAGAATTGGATGACCGGGGTGCAGGCTGTGTTTATGTCCGTGCGCCCAAGCCGGAGGGAATCGGGCTTGCCGTGTATAATCGGCTGATTCGTGCTGCGGGATTTGAGGTGATACAGGTATGAACGGTCTGGAGGGCGTGATGGTGGTTGGTCTGACCGGTCAGACCGGTGCCGGAAAAAGTACCGTATCAAAAGTGTTTCTGCAAAATGGCTTTTGTTTGATTGATGCGGATCAGATATCCAGACAGGTTGTACAAAAGGGAAGCAGATGTCTGGCTGAAATACAGGACTGTTTTCCGGCGCATGTCATTACCGCAGACGGAGAACTGGACCGGAGAGCACTTGCTGCTATTGTATTTGGCGATGCTGGAAAAAGAGAGATGCTCAATTCCATCATGTATCCCTATATTATGGGGCAGATTTTACAGGAAATTCATCGGTATGCAGAGCATGGGCAAAAGCTTATTCTGCTGGATGCACCGACTTTGTTTGAAAGCCGTGCAGATGATTTTTGTGAGCTGATTATTTCTGTAGTTGCAAGAGAGCCGCTGCGGCGCATCCGCATTATGGAACGTGACGGACTGACAGAACAGCAGGCGCAGGCGAGGATTGATTCACAGCTGCCGGAAGCATTTTTTATCGGTCATTCTGATTTTATCATTAAAAATAACAAAGACCGGGATAACCTGAATGCCGTTGCTCAGGAGGTAGCGGAAAAAGTGGTTGACTATTACCGGGAAAGATTTTGAAAAGGAGAATTACAATGGAAACAGAAAAAAGCTCAGTTTCAAAGGAAAAAAAGGAAGAACTGTTTGCAAAGCATAAGCATGGTGCTTATCGCATGGATGCAGAGGAAACAGATGCATGCAAAGCCTTTGCAAAGGAATATACTGCGTTCCTGAATGCATCCAAGACCGAACGTGAAGCATGTGCCAATGTGGAGCAAATCCTGAAAGAAAACGGATTTGTGCCCTTTACTGTGGGCATGAAGCTGAAAACCGGTGATCGGGTATACCGCAACAATCGGGATAAGGCAATCATTGCAGCAGTCATCGGCACCCAGCCGATTACAGAGGGTGTGCATATTTGTGCAGCCCATATTGATTCTCCCCGTTTGGATCTGAAGCAGAATCCGTTGTATGAGGATCATGAGCTTGCTTTGTTCAAGACACATTATTACGGCGGTATCAAAAAGTATCAGTGGGGAGCCATTCCATTGGCTCTGCATGGTGTGATTGTGAAAACAGACGGCACAACAGCGGTTGTCAATATCGGCGAGGATGAGGGGGATCCTGTTTTTTGTGTAACGGATCTTTTGCCGCATCTGGCAGAGGAGCAAATGAAGCGTCCGGCAGGCTCTTTGATTCGTGGAGAGGAACTGAATCTTCTGATTGGCTCTATGCCTTTCAATCAGGATGAGGAAAGCGAAGCTGTAAAGCTGAATATTCTGAACATTCTCCATGAAAAGTATGGCATTGTGGAGGATGACTTCCTTTCTGCGGAGCTGGAAGCCGTTCCCGCATTCCGTGCATGCGATGTTGGTCTGGACCGCAGTATGATCGGCGGCTATGGTCATGACGATCGTGTCTGTGCGTATCCGGCACTTCGTGCACTGGTGGATTGTAAGCAGCCGGCGCATACTGCCGTTACGGTTCTTACAGATAAGGAGGAGACCGGCAGTGACGGCAATACAGGCTTGCGTTCATCCTATCTGCGGTATTTCATAAGTGATCTGGCAAACTGCTTCGGTGTCAAGGGCAGACATGTGCTCAGTGTCTCTCAGTGTCTTTCTGCGGATGTCAATGCGGCCTTTGATCCGACCTTTCCGGATGTGATGGAACAGAAAAATTGTGCCTATCTGAATCATGGCGTTTGCGTGACGAAGTTTACCGGTGCACGGGGCAAATCCGGCACATCGGATGCTTCCGCAGAGTTTGTAGGTGTTGTGCGCCGTTTACTGGATGAAAAGCAGGTGGTATGGCAGACCGGAGAACTGGGTAAGGTAGATGCAGGCGGCGGCGGTACAGTTGCTGCTTACATTGCCAATCTGGATGTGGATACGATTGATGTAGGCGTACCGGTGCTGTGCATGCATGCCCCTTTTGAAATCGTCTCCAAGCTGGATGTATATATGACCTATCGTGCCTTCAGCGCATTTGTTGAATGAAGGGTGTGAGAAAATGGCAACGGAAAAACCAAAAATCAACCGCTGGCTTTCATTTCTGGTAGACGGTATTCTCTCTGGTCTGATGCTGGGCATAGGCGGAATGGTGAGCTTGTCCAGTGATAACCGGTATATCGGAGCTTTTCTCTTTTCTCTGGGATTGTTTTGCATTGTACAGTTCCGCTATGGTTTGTTTACCGGAAAAGTAGGATATATTGTGAACCGTGAGCCTTCCTATATTCTGGAGGTTCTGGCAACAC
Organism: Ruminococcus sp.; assembly: GCA_051882115.1. Classification (GTDB taxonomy): domain Bacteria; phylum Bacillota; class Clostridia; order Oscillospirales; family Ruminococcaceae; genus Ruminococcus_C. Next base: position 7,666 of record JBJERF010000124.1, read on the forward strand.
TTGTTTCAAATGCAGCAGGCACGCTGATTGCAGCCTTGCTGCTGCGTCAGACACGCTTTTTTACAGCAGCTGTGACGGGGCTGGATGTAACCATTGAAGAACGTGTATCTGCCACGGTGGATGGAAAGATCCATGACAATCCGCTGAGCATTTTCATTCTTGCAGCATTTTGCGGCATGCTGATGTTTACAGCGGTTGAGGCAAACCGTGCATGCCGTGCAAAGGGAAATTTCATTGGTGCATTATTCGGAGTGGTAATGCCGGTTGTTGTGTTTATCATCTGCGGGTTTAACCACTGTATTGCAGATATGTTTTACTATTTCTTCTGCGGCTGTCCGGATGTGTCGGCTGGGCTGGTTTATTTTGCTCTTGCGATTCTGGGAAACGCTGCCGGCGGTATGCTGATTCCTGCTATGAAAAAGCTGTCGAATCTGCCGCTGGAAGACTGAGTATTCACTCAGCTTGCACATATTCTGTCAAACGATGAAACAGGTGCTGAAGAAGAATTGCTGACTTCATCACGAAAAAACGAGGCTGTTGCAGAATTTAGATCTGCAACAGCCTCTTTGTTATTTTCATTTACCAAACAAGTATATTAGGGGGAGCGTGTACTGTAAATGATGAAAAAAGTGAAAGTGGAGGTCGTAGGGCAGCCCTACTGGCAACAGCTCGATTTCATATCATTTGAACAGATTTTTATAGGAAAGAACGATATTGATGAGGTGTGTAGCCTACTGTTTTTGAAAACTGTCTTAGAAAATATTTTTCATCGTTGTAGCCGCATTCTTTTGCAATTTCCTGTATGTTCAGATTTGTTGTGCATAGGAGGAATTTGGCTTTGGAAAGCTTACTGTTAATGCAATCCTGATGGAAGCTGATCTGAAAGCATTTTTTGTAGAGTGCCCGGAAATGGCCGCAGCTGAAGGAATAGGTGTTGCAGAAGTCCTCCAATGAGAAATTCTGCTCCGGAGCCGAATAAATCGTATTTCTCACTTTCAGCATTTCTTCATAATGAGGCAGAATGCGTCTTTCTGAAAGCAGCTTCATTTGTGCATCCAGCGCAGAAGTGTTGCATTCGAATCGTTCCGAATGGAGATTTCCACTGCATCGGGCTGCCAGACAGATAAAGGAATCCATACCATAATTCTCCATATATTCCTTTTTTTGAATGAGTATGGAAACAAGCCGGTCAGCCAGCAGATCCGGATGAAACTTTCTGCATTTTACAAAGCATGCAAAGACATGGTCATCGATTCTTCCGCAGATATCATGATTTCCGCAGAATTCTCTGAGTGCCTGGGCTGTATCCAGTATCGCAGAAATTTTCTGATCCATGTTGGAAAAGGTGCTGTCGAACATGCATACTTTTAAAAGAAGAAAGACAAAATCTGACTCATCTGAACGCTTGAATGTATGGTAAGCAGTTTCCATTCCCTTTTTATTATATAATTTTGTCAATGAATCATGTTGTTCTGAAAGGTTCTGGCACTGTGTCAAATATCGGATATCATTTTTCATGTGCAGGACTTCCAATCCGTTGGAAACGGATTTCAGCCAGTTCCTGAAAGTATAGTCATAGGCATCAGGTGAATTGCTTTTCAGTACGACATATCCCATGGCCTTTTTGGCAAAAAACAAGGGATTGAAATAATATGCCGCAGCAGTGCCGCTGAAAAGCTTTGATATTTCATATTTATGAAAGGAAATCGGTGCCTGTTCCGATCGGATGCTGTAGCAGATCATGGTGTCTGAATGGGATGCATTTTCATACCAGTTGTCGTACAGGCAAAGATAAACTTCCTGTACATTTTGTATGAGATATTGAAAGTTATGACATATGCGGATGAAATCATAAATATGACGGCATTCTGTAAGGCAGTGGTCAAATTGACTGAACAGATTCAAAAAATCATGGATCTGCTTTTCTCTGGCTGATTTCAGTTCAAAATTCAATTGTTTTTTTGAAATGCCGCAAGGACAGCTGTTTCCCCTGATGATTTCCCCTTTAAACAGAGACGGGTCAGGACAATATTCGCTGCTGTGTTTTTCATAAAGCATTTTGACTGCCGCTGTGCCCATTGCTTTTCGGTTTCTTTGATATGTGGTGAGGATCGGAAAATGGTTGAGCCGTTCACGGACATATTCATAGCCTACGACTGTAACATCTTCCGGTATCCGGATATCGTAGTCCATAAATTCATCCAGTATACCATATGCCATATAGTCGTTGGTACAGACAATTGCCTGAGGCAAAGGAAGCGTATGATGAATGTATTTCTGTGCCAGCTGCTTTCCTGAGTTCATCCAGAAATCACCGAAAAACACCTTGTTTTCGTCAAATGGGATACCATGCCGTTCAAGAGCCTTTCTGTAGCCATCTACACGCAGATGAGACGCTTCAATAAATGAATGTCCTGTGATGACGGCAATATCTGTAAAACCATGTGCTTCAATCAGATGATTTGTAATGTCCTCGATGTCATTGGAATCACTCGTATTGATAAATCTGAAATGGGGCAGTACAAAATCAGGCAGCGGTGTTCCGATGACAACAATGGGAATATGACTCTGTTTGGTGAGATTCCGGATGATCCGCTGCTGAAGCACTGTGTTGATGATGACCTCAGAAATTAAAATTAGTCCGTCCAGTTCATCTGAAAGAATCAGATCATAGATTTCATTTTCGCAGTCCAGTGCTGCATTCGGTTCATTTGGATTATATATGTTTGAAAACACTGCGAGATCGATGTGCATAATCTGAGCCTGTTCCATGATCCCCCGCAGAATCTCACGCTGTTCTACATCTGCCGCCTGTGCAGCAATTACCCCTAAAATATGTTTTTTCAAGAAAAAAACCTCCGTTCATTCCTGGTACCTTCATTATATAGTAGAAATCTGGTAAAGTCAAGGGAAAAGTTCTTTATTTTGTCCACCTTAAATTCACAATGTGGGTTGACATGAAAAAGAAAAAAATATACAATATATACAATAAGGAACGTTGAATGCCTTGCATTCGTGCAGCAAAAATGGAGGTACATAAAATGAAACTGAAAAAATTATGTGCAGCATTGTTATCCGGTATTCTGGCAATGAGTCTTTTCTGGGGTACAGCCTCATCCGATGCCGTGAAAAATTCGGATACGAATTTTGTTATGCAAACACTGGAAAATCTCTCTTTTGAAGCAGAGCCGTTTACTGCATCTGCTGCAAGCACCATGCGCAGACCGTGCTCATCTGAAGCTCCTATGTGGATCGTTCATATTGAAACATGGAACACGGCAGATCCGCAAAGAATCATCCAGCTTATTCCTGAGGATATCAGACCCTATGTTGTATTCAATATTTCCATGTCCATAT